>JAUZEY010000232.1 GCA_030838785.1 Actinomycetota bacterium
ATCGGCGAGTCGGGCACGATCGGGTCGACCCCGGCCGTCCAGAACGCCATCGTCGACGCCGTCGCCCACCTCGGGGTCCGCCACATCGACATGCCCTGCACCCCCGAGCGGGTGTGGCGGGCGATCCAGGCCTCGGCAGCTCAGGAGGATGACAGCTGACGATCCTGGAAGGGTTCGCGGAGCCGACGCTGCGGCTGCCCCGGGCCGAGTACCTGAAGCTGATCGCCCACTGCTACGACGGCCTCCCCGACGAAGCCTGCGGGCTGCTGGCCGGCCGCCTCCGGCCCGGGACCCTCGTCCCGGACGGTCGGGTCGACGTCGTCTACCCGACGGGCAACGCCGACGCCTCGGCCCGCACCTACTCCGTCGACTCCCGGGACCTGATCCGCTGCCTCCGGGCTGCCGAGGCGAAAGGGCTGGAGCTGGTCGGGGTCTTCCACTCCCACACCCACACCGAGGCCTGGCCGTCGCCGACCGACGTCCGCCAAGCCCTCGAGCCGGGCTGGCTGTACGTGATCGTCAGCCTCAAGGACGGCGACCCCGTCCTGCGCTCCTTCCGGATCACCGACGGGAACATCCAGGAGACTCAAGTCGTTCTCGAAAGCTGACCGGAACGCAGGGATTTTGTAGACTGGGTGGGGAGGTCCACCGTGATGCCTGTCGAAGTTCGCTTGCCCACCATTCTGCGCCCGCACGTCGGCGGCGTTCCCACGGTCACGGCCGAGGGTTCGACCGTGGGTGAGCTGTTCGACGGCCTGGTGGCCCGCTACCCGAGCCTCAAGGGCCAGCTCGTCACCGAGACCGGCGACCTGCACAAGTTCGTCAACGTGTACCGCAACGACGACGACATCCGGTACACCGGCCGGCTCGACACACCCGTCGGCGAGAACGACGTGGTATCCATCATCCCCGCCGTCGCCGGCGGCTGACCAACGGCCGCACGGCGGCCACGCCCGGAGGCTCCTGACATGCGAGTCGACTCCGTCCTCGACCTGATCGGCAACACACCGCTGGTCGCGGCGCACGAACTCTCACCCAACCCGAACGTCCGCCTGTTCGTGAAGCTGGAAGGCAACAACCCGGGCGGATCGGTGAAGGACCGCATCGCCAGGTCGATGGTCGAGGACGCCGAGGCGGACGGTCGCCTCCACCCCGGCGACACCATCCTCGAGCCCAGCTCCGGCAACACCGGCATCGGCTTGGCCCTGGTCTGCCGGGTGAAGGGCTACAAGCTCCGGGTGGTCCTGCCCGAGAACGTGTCGGTGGAGCGGCGCCAGCTGCTGGAGATCTTCGGCGCCGAGGTCATCCCCTCCCCGAAGGAGGAGGGCAGCAACGGCGCGATCCGGGTCGCCCAGGAGCTGGCCAAGAACGAAGACGTCGTTTTCCTCTACCAGTACGGCAACGCCGCCAACCCGAAGGCCCACTACACCGGGACGGGCCCCGAGATCTGGGCCGACTGCCCCGAGGTCGACGCTTTCGTGGCCGGGCTCGGCACCAGTGGCACGCTGATGGGCGTGGGCCGGTACCTGAAGGAGCAGAAGCCGTCGGTGAAGATCGTGGCCGTCGAACCACCGGCGGGGGAGGACGTGCAGGGTCTCCGCTCGCTCGACGAGGGCTACATCCCGCCGATCTTCGACCCCGACGTCCTCGACCGGCGCTTCATCGTGCGGCTCACGGAGTCGATCGAGTGGACGCGGCGCCTGGCCGACCTGGGCATCTTCGCCGGCCTGTCGTCGGGAGCGGTGGTGGCCGGGGCGGCCAAGGTGGCGACCACCATGGACCACGGCACGATCGTCGCCCTCCTGCCCGACGGCGGCTGGAAGTACCTCTCCACCGGCGCCTGGACCGACGACATCGATGCCGTGGTCGAGCGGGCTCGCCGGATCATCTACTTCTAGGCCGGATCATCTACTTCTAGGAGCTACTTGACGTCTCCGGATGTCGCCGACGCCGTCGCCGTCCTCCGCCGGGGCGGGCTCGTGGCCTTCCCGACCGAGACCGTCTACGGACTCGGGGCCGACGCCGGCAATCCGGCCGCGGTCGAACGGCTCTTCGCCGTGAAGGGCCGGCCCCGGACCCACCCGGTGATCGTCCACCTGGCCGAGGCGACGGCCGTGAAGGGCTGGGCCGCCGAGGTGCCGCCCGAGGCATGGACGCTGGCCGACGCCTTCTGGCCCGGCCCGTTGACGCTCATCCTCACCGCCGCCGGCCACGTGCCCGCCAGCGTCACCGGCGGGGCGGCCACCGTCGGGCTGCGGGTGCCGGCCCAGCCGCTGGCGCTGGAACTGCTGGCCGCCTTCGGCGGCGGGATCGCCGCCCCCTCGGCCAACCGCTTCGGCCGGGTGAGCCCGACCACCGCCGCCCATGTCCGGGCCGACCTCGGCGCCGACGTGGATCAGATCCTCGACGGGGGGCCCTGCGCCGTCGGCGTGGAGTCGACCATCGTCGACCTGAGCCGGGGCACGCCCCGGGTCCTCCGCCTCGGGGGCCTGTCCGTCGAGGCGCTGTCCGAGGTGCTCGGCTACGCCGTCGACGTGCTGCCGAGCGCCGCCGGCCGGGCTGCGGCTCCGGCGTCCGCCGCCGCTGGCGATGGCGCTGGGGCAGCCGGCGGCGTCGAGGAGGGGGCCGGCAGCACGGTCCGGGCGCCCGGCACGTTGCCGTCGCACTACGCCCCCGAAGCCCGGGTCGAGGTTCTGGCCGCCGACGCCGTCGTCGCCCGCGCCGGCGA
>JAUZEY010000235.1 GCA_030838785.1 Actinomycetota bacterium
CCGACGCCGGTGACCCCGACACGCTGCTGAAGTACGCCGACACCGCGATGTACCGGGCCAAGCAGGCGGGACGGGACACGGTCCGGTTCTTCACCGCCGAGATGAACAACGAGATGCTGCGCCGGCACGACCTCGAGATGGCCCTGCACCGCGCCGTCGCCAACGGCGAGTTCGTCCTCCACTACCAACCCAAGGTCGACCTCGACAGCGGACGTGTCGCCGGACTCGAGGCGCTGTTGCGCTGGCAGCGACCGGGCCACGGCCTCGTTTCCCCGGCGGACTTCATCCCGCTGTTGGAGGAGACGGGCCTCATCGTCGATGTCGGCCGCTGGGTCATCACCACCGTGTGCCAGCAGATCAACCGCTGGCTCCAGTCGCCGGTGGGCCCGTTGCAGGTGGCGGTCAACGTCTCCGGCCGACAGTTCGTCGACGGCGATCTCGAGGCGGACGTCATCGGCGCGCTCGACGCCAATGGCGTCCCCGCCGCCCTCCTCGAACTCGAACTGACGGAGTCCTCCCTCATGGCGAACACGGAGCGCACGGTCGCCACCCTGGAGAAGCTGAAGGCCATCGGTGTGCAGATCTCCATCGACGACTTCGGGACCGGATATTCGAGCCTGGCCTACCTCCGCCGTTTCCCGATCGACAAGTTGAAGATCGACATCACCTTCATACGCGACATCACGAGCGATCCCGACGATGCCGCCATCGCCCGGACCATCATCCGGATGGCCCACAGCCTCAGGTTGGAGGTGATCGCCGAGGGCGTCGAGACAGCGGCGCAGGTGGCCTACCTCCGGCGACACCATTGCGACGAGGCTCAGGGCTTCTACTTCAGCCGCCCGCTGTCCGTGTCCGGGTTGGAGGTTCTGCTGGCGGAGGGCGGGTGCCTGGGGGCGGCCGACCGTTCCGGCGGCGCGTCCCCCAAGACGTTGCTGCTGGTCGACGACGACGCCGACGCCCTCGACCTGCTCCATGGCCTCCTGCAACAGGACGGCTATCGCATCCTGACGGCGACGTCGGGGGCGGAGGGCCTCGAGATGCTCGCCCTCAACGAGGTGCAGGTCGTCGTGAGCGATCAGCGCATGCCGGCCATGAGCGGCTCGCAGTTCCTCGACCGGGTCAAGGATCTGCATCCGGACACCCTGCGGATCATCCTGTCCGGGTACGCCGACTTCGAATCGATCATCGACGCGATCAACTGCGGGGCCATCTATCGCTTCTACAAGAAGCCGTGGGCGGGAAACGTCATCCGGAACGACATCCGGGACGCCTTCCGCCACCAGGCCCGGATGCACGACCATCCCCCCGAAGACGTCACGACGGCGGCGGGTCTGGCGCCGCCCACTCCGGCAGCGAAACCGTGAAGACGCTACCGGCTCCGGGCTGGGTCGATACGCTGACCGTACCGCCGTGCTGGGCGACGAGACCGTACGCCGTGGAGAGGCCGAGACCGGTGCCCTTCGTCTCGTCCTTGGTGCTGAAGAACGGCTCGAAGATGTGGGCTCGGGCGGAGTCCTCGATGCCGACGCCCGTGTCGGACACGTGCAACCGGATGCCGTTCGGGCCGCTCCGCGTCACGATCGTCTCGGTGGTGATCCCGAGTGCACCCCCACTGGGCATGGCCTCGCTGGCATTGACCACGAGGTTCAGCACGACCTGCTGCAACTGCGACCAGTCGAAGGTGACGACCGCCGGTTCGTCGCAGAGGCTGATGCGGAGGTCGAGGTGCTCGCCGACGAGTCGGGCCAGCATCGGCTCCATCGACGAAACGACGCGGTTGAGGTCGACGGGCTCTCCCGACACCGCCTGACGCTGACTGAACGTGAGCAATTGGTCGGTGAGGTCGGCCGCCCGCCGGGCGGCCCGATACACCGCCTGGACCCGTTTCACTGCGCGGCCGTCGGCGGCGAGGTCCTCGAGGAGCTGTTCGGTGTGACCGAGGATGACGGTCAGGAGGTTGTTGAAGTCGTGCGCGATGCCGCCGGCGAGCCGCCCGATGCCCTCCATCTTCTGTGACTCGCGTAGCTCTGCTTCCAGCTGACGCTGGTGGGTGACGTCGAGCCCGGCCGACGTGACGCCGACGATCTGGCCCGTCCGGTTCCGAAGGGGGGCCATCGAGATCGACACGTTGACCAAGGCGCCGTTCTTGCGCCGGCGGACGAGCTCCACGTTGTGGAGGCTCTCACCGGCCAGGACCCGCCGGACGAGCGCATCGAAGGCGGCCTCCTCATCGGGGCGGGAGAACTGGGGCCGGTGGCCCTCGACCTCCTGTAGAGTCCAGCCGTAGAGCACCTCGGCAGCCGGGTTCCAGAACGACACTTCGATGTCGGCGTTGAGCTCGACGATCGCCAGCGGCGAGTCGTGGAGGACGCCCCGCAGCCGCCCTTCGCTCCTCTGCAGGGCCTCCTCGGCCCGCGCCGCGCTTCCGGAGGCGGATGTGTTGTCGGATCGGACGGGCACGATCTCATCCCCTCTTGCCCCTAACCCGGCGGGAGCAGCCCTCTGCGCCGGGCGGTGGCGACGGCCTCGAGCTTCGAGTGCGCATCGAGTTTGTTCAGAGTCCGTTGCACGTGGTTGCGGACGGTGTTCAGCCGTAGGTCGAGCGTCGCGGCGATGGACTGGTTGGACAGCCCCTCCGTCATCAGCCGGAGGACCGCCGTCTCTCGCGCCGTGAGGTGTCGGGCGACCCCGTCAGCCCGTCGTCCGGCGAACATCCCCCCGGTGGGGGGCGGGGGCGGGGCCAGATCCGGATGGGCCTCGCGGATGACGAGCATGTCATCGATCGACTTCATGAACAGGTCGAGGAGGTCGGGATCGAAATGGCGGGCCCGTTCGGAGGTCATGATCTCGCAGGCTCGCTCGGTGGGGAGGGCGGGGCGGTAGACGCGGTCGCTGGTGAGGGCGTCGAACACATCGACGATCGCCGCGATGCGCCCGACGATCGGGATCGACTCGCCGGCCAGTCGGGAAGGGTAGCCGTCGCCGTCCCAGCGCTCGTGGTGGCTCAGCGCGATCTGGGCGCCCAGGGCGAGGATCGGAGATTGGCCCTCGCCCAGCAGCTTCGCCCCCAACAGGGGGTGTCGTTGGATGATCCCGTGCTCCTCGCCGGTGAGCGCCCCCGGTTTGAGAAGGATGGCGTCGGGAACGCCGATCTTGCCGACGTCGTGGAGCATCATCCCGACCCGGATCTCGTCCTCGGACCAGGTGTCGAACCCCGAGGCGAGAGCCAGGTGGGCGCCGTAACGGCTCATGCGCTGGATGTGGCCGCCCGTCTCGTCGCTGCGCAGGGTGAGGGCGGTGACGAGGCGGTCGGCCGTCTCCCGAAGCGCGATGCCCGCGGTCTCGGTGCTTTCCTCGAGGCGTTGCACCGCATCGTGCAGGGCCACCGTGCGGTGGAGAACCTTGCTCTCGAGCTCGTCGAGATGAGACCGTCGGGCGTGCTCGAGATCGCGCATCCGGAGGCCGGCCGAAACGCTGATCACCAGATCGTTGGGCCGGCACGGCTTGACGAGGTAGCCGCAGGCACCCATGCCCAGCGCCTCTTCGGCGAGGGCGGGATCGTCGGCGGCCGTCACCATGATGATCGCGGTGTCGGGGAGGTCCTCGGCGACCCGGCGCACCAGTGCCAGGCCGCTTTCGCCCCGCAGGCCGACGTCACACACCACCAGGTCGAAGGCCCCGTCCGCCAGCCGGTCTGTGGCCTGGGCCACATTGACCGCCTCTTCGACCGAGTGGGACTGGATCTCGAGGATCTCCCGGAAGAGGACCAGGACCTCGGGTTCGTCATCGACGATGAGGATGTGGGCCACGACTGCGCTCCCTCAAGATCCTTCGGGCTCTCGTCGAGCGTTCTTGAGAACCCGGGGTTCGGTCAGCGCACCAGGGTCCGGAGCAGCGCCACGGTCACAAGCTTGGTTGCCCGCGGCCGCCGCGAATCTACCATTGACCCCGGCGGTCGCTCTTCCCGCCGCGTTCGCCGGGTCGCTCCTGGTCAAGCGGTCCGGGTGGCGTAGACGACCAGCCGATGGTCGTGGGTTCCGTTCCGGAAGGTTCCGGTACAGGTGATGAGGGTCAGGTGGGCGAGGCCGTCAGCCGAGGGCTGGGGCCAGTTCCCGGCGACGGGGCCAGCGCCGTAGATCCGGGTCAGGACGGCCGGATCCGTCGCTTGGTCGAGCGAATAGGTCTTCGATTCCGTCACGGAAAAGTGGACGTCGAGTGCGCTGCGGGTGTCATGGACGACGATCGGGTCGCCGGGCTGCAGCCGGTCGAGGTGCGCGAAGACGGCTGAGCTTCCCCGCGGGCCCCCGACGTGGCCGGCGATCAAGGCCGTGCTGAGCGCCCCGGGGACCGCGCTGCCTCGATACCAGAAGGCCTGCTGCCACACCGGGTCCTCGGCCGGGCCCATCGGCGCGTCCATCACATTCTTCGGCGTGATGCCCACCCCGATCACGGAGGCGGTGACGCTGAGCGACGGCATCTGCAGCTCCAACGGCACCGCCACCGGCCCGGCCCGCAAGTTGAGCCCTTCGTCGGTGAGCGCGGCGGGAATGGCCAGAGCCGTCGGCACCGCCGCAGGGACGGAAACAGATGTCTTCTCTCGCTGTGCCGCGCCGCAGCCCGCCAGGAAGACCGTCACGAGGAGCAGGATCGTGAGGCGGCTCCCGGCCGGAACCCGCGGCCCCAATGACGCCACGGCGGCTTTAGTGCTCGACCCGGGGAGCGCCGGAAGCCGGCACTCGGCCCGTCAGGACCGTGCCGGCGAGCCCGGCCCCCCCGAAGAGGCTGACGAACAGCATCGCCAGCCAAGGGAGCGGTTCTGCCGGCAACGGCGCTGCGCCGGTCCGAGGAGGGCCAACGACGCCCGGGACGCCGGGACCACTCCCGCCGGGCGTAGTTCCCGTGCCGCCGCCGGGCGTGGTTCCTGTGCCGCCGCCGGGCGTGGTTCCTGTGCCGCCGCCGGGCGTGGTTCCTGTGCCGCCGCCGGGCGTGGTTCCTGTGCCGCCGCCGGGGGTTGTTC
>JAUZEY010000247.1 GCA_030838785.1 Actinomycetota bacterium
TCGCCGGAGGTCATACCTGGCGCTTCGCCGCCGCCGCCTTCCGGGCCGTCCTCCCCAGCGTCGCCTCCCAGCTCGACGGCGGCCCCACCGGCCCGATCTCCAAGACGGTAACGGCCACGCCGAGCGCCTGACCGGGGGCCGGCGTCACGGCCTGGCGGCCTTCTTCGTCGCCTTTTTCACGGTCCTGGCGGCCCGCTTCGCCGTCGACTTCGCCGCTGCGGGAGCTTTCGCCGCCACGTTCTCCGCCTTGGCGAGCGCGTTCCCGGCCTTGACCACGCTCTTGCCGACGGCCCGCCCCGTGGCCCGGGCTGCCTTTCCCGGCGCCGTCTTCGCCGGGGCCAGTGTCAGGTCCGCCACCGGTGCGGTCGCCGCCGCCTTGCGCAGTGACTCGATCGCCTTCTCCGCTGACACCCTGCGGCCGTACGACTCGCCGGTCGCCAAGGTCCGACCCTGGCTGACGAGCACCCAGTTGAACTCGCCCGCCTTCGGCTGACGGATCTCGAACTTCGCAGCCACGCTGTCCTCCTCCAACTCGCTGTTACAGAAGTTGTCAGTGTGACCGACAATGCATATAAATGCCAGATCGGGCCGGTCCATTTGGCCGCGGGGGTGGTCACCCGACGGCGCACCCGGCATCACCGTCGGGCGCCGGCCACGCCACGCCTGAACGGCGCCCGAGTCGGTAAATGGACCGGAGCCGTTTGAGGACGATGCGCATTCCCCATCGCGGCTACGGGAGCGCGGCGACGGCCACGACCGGCGCCGCGGGCGGCTTGTCGCCGAGGGAGCCGGCGAACGGTGAGCTGGAGAAGTTGAAGATGCCGCCGTCGGCGCCGACCATGAGGTAGCCGTCGCCGTAGCGGACCATGCCCGACACCGGCTTGTTGAGATGGGTGGCGCCCATGGAACCCCGGAAGGGGGCGTCGAAGGCGAAGATGCCGCCGTCGGAGCCGACCAGCCAGTACCCGGCGCCGTCGGAGTCGGGGACGAGGCTCTCGACAGCGGCGTTGAGGGGCCGGCCGCCCATGGAGCCGGCGAAGGCGGCGTCACCGTAGGCGAAGATGCCGCCGTCGGAGCCGACCATGTAGTAGCCCCGGCCGGTGGGGGTGGCGACGGAGTCGCGGACGGGACCGACCATGGTGGTCTTCGACATGTCGCCGAGGAAGGCGGCGTCACCGAAGGCGAAGACCCGGCCGATGGTGGTGAAGATCCAGTAGCCCTCCCCGGTGGGGGTGGCGGACAGGCTGGACGGCTTCTCGTTCTTCAGCAGGCCTTTGGTGGTGATGCGGCCGATCAGCCGGGCGTCGCCGAAGGCCTGCACCTGGCCGCTCTGGTTGAGGGTCCAGTAGCCGAGCCCGGTCGGGGTCGGTTCGAGGTCGACGGCGCCGGCGGTGGTGTCGCCGAGGCGGGGGGCATCCCCGAAGGGGGAGACGTGGCCGTCCGAGGCGAGGGTCCAGTACCCGCGCTGTCCCGCCGCGGTCAGGTTCCGGGCCGTGGCCGTCCCGGCCGGGGTTTCGGCCCCGGGGTCGGGGAGCGGGAGGAGCGGCCCGGGGAGGCCGGCCAGGGCGAAGTCGGTGCCGCCGGGGCCGGTGAAGTTCGACTGGCCTCCGGCGATGATGCGGCCCTGGGCGATGGTGACGGCGGAGGCCTCGTCGACGACCGGGGTGAAGTCGGTCATGGCGGTGCCGGCCACCCCGAAGGTCCGGTCGAGGGTGCCGTCGGGGAGGTAGCGGGCCAGGGCGAACTGGTATTGCCCGGCGAAGTCCACGGTGCCGGCGGCGACGATCTTGCCGTTCGTCTGCATGGTCAGCGCCGCGACGGCCGCCTGGCTGCCCATGGGCGTGCGGACCTCGCCGCCGTCACCGAAGGACGGGTCGACGCTGCCGTCGGCGAGGTAGCGGACGAGGAGGAAGCCGGGCTGGTCGCCCACCACGCTGCCACCGATGACCACCTTCCCGTCCGCCTGCAACGCCGCGGCTTCGACGTCGCCGAGTTGGTTGGCGTCGACCGGGCCGTGGGACTGGTCGAAGATCCGCTCGACCCGACCGTCGGGCAGGTAGCGGACGACGGCGGGGCTGCGCTGGGAGCTGGAGCTGCCGGCGGCGATGAGTGTGCCGTCGGGGGTGAGGAGGAGGGCTCGGAGGTCGTCGTCGCCGGGGGAGACGTCGGTGGTCACGATGCCGGTGCCACCGAAGGCGGGGTCGGGGCGCCCGTCGGGGAGATAGCGGGCGAGGGCGAAGACGCCGTTGTAGCCGGTGCCGCCGAGGCCCGCCTGCCCGCCGACGACGATCCTCCCGTCGGCGTCGACGACGACGGACCGTCCGATGGCCGTGATGCCGGGAACGATCGTGGTCATCACGGTGCCGCCCGCTCCGAAGGACGGGTCGAGGTGACCGTCGGGAAGGTAGCGGGCCAGGGCGAACTGCGCCGGGACGCCGCCGTTGGGGTGGCCGGCGGGGACGGCGACGCCGGCCGCCACGATCTTCCCGTCCGGTTGCAGGGCCAGGGCCCGGATCTCGCCGCCGCCACCGATGGCGGTGGTGACCAGCCCGCTGGCACCGAACGCCGGGTCGAGGGTCCCGTCGGACCGGTAGCGGGCGAGGGCGAACCGCCCGTCACCACCGCCGGTCCCGCCGGCGACGACGTTGCCGTCGGGCTGGGTCACCAGCGCCCCGATGCGGTCGCTCCCGCCCCCGAAGTCGGTCGTGATCCGGCTGTCGAAGCGGTAGGTGGCGTCCGCGTCGTCGCTCGATCTGGCCCCGGCGGGCGCGGCCAGCGACCCCGCCATCAACAGGACGACGAGGGTTGCTCCGAGGCGTCTCACGCCGAGGGGACGGGGGTGCAGCGACACAACGAGAGTCCTTCCCGGCGGAGGCCGCCGCGACGGGCCGGCACGGCCGGCGGTCATCCACCCTCATTCGGCGATGGGCGGTGGTCGTCACTCCCGGAGGCCGGGGTCGGACGAACCTTCACGGGAACGACACGAACCGGTCCTGGTGGGACAGGCGGAGATTCGCTGTCCGGCGGGTCGGATCCCGTTCATCTGCGCGCACCGCCCGCAGCGGCCGGAACAGGCCACGGCGGGCGACACGGCCGATGCCGGGCCCCCAGGCGGGTTGCGGGGGTTCGTGGACTGCCCGAACCGGCGCCCCCGACCGATCAGGTCGTGAGCTGGCGCTCCACGCCGATCATCGAGTCGCGGGTGACGAGGACGGCCAGCGCTTCTTCGGAGAGACCCTCGGTTCCCGCCGGGCGCTGCGGCAGTACGAGGTAGCGGACTTCGGCGCTCGAGTCCCAGACCCGGATCTCGACGTCGTCGGTGATGACGGTGCCCATCTCGGCGAGCAGGAGGCGCGGCTCGCGGACCGCCCGCGAGCGGTAGGCCGGCGCCTTGTACCACTTCGGTGGGAGGCCGAGCGTGGGCCACGGGTAGCACGAGCACAGGGTGCACACCACGAGGTTGTGGACCGCTGGTGTGTTCTCGACCACGACCATGTGGTCGCCCTCCGGACCTCCGAATCCGAGTTCGGCGATGGCCGCGGTGGCGGCGGCCAGCAGCCGCTGTCGGTATTCGGGGTCGACCCACGCCCGGGCCACGACCTTGGCGCCGTTGCGGGGCCCGAGGTCCTCCTCGAAGTGCTGGACGATCTCGTCAAGCTTCGCCGTGTCCAGCAGCCCCTTCTCGACGAGGATGGCTTCGATGGCGGCGACGCGCGCCTCGATGGGGGCGACATGGTCCGGACCCGTCATGCGTCCTCCTCGAGATAGCACTCCCAGAGGTCGACGTGCACCGCCTCACCGTCCGAGCCGCCCTCGCCCCACAGCTCCCTGGATGCGAAGCGCACCGAGTAGATCGGGTTCTTCACGAATCCGCCGCCGTGGGCCTCGGCGTCAGGCACGTTGGCCGCACCGTCGACCCGCACCACGACACCCTCCCGGCCCTGCACGTAGCGGGGAGCGCGGGTGTGTCCGAGGGGATGCCACTTCCGGACGCGGACCCGGTCGCCGACCCCGAATCGGGCCTCGGTGCGGTCGTCGGTCGGCGTGTCCGTCGGGCGGCCGCGGTCCGGTCGTGAGAGCGGGAAGGGGCCGCCGGCCCGCTCCTCGATCTCCTCCGCCGTCACGACGCCGGCCTCCACCAGGAGCGTCGTCACCCCGGTCAGCCAGTGTTCGTAGTACGGCGAGTCGAGGTACTGCGCCGGGTCCATGCGTTCGGCGCTGTGCCGGAACATCCCGCCGTTGGCCCCCGCGATCCCCGTGCCGCCGAGCCCGAGCCGAAAGGCGCGGCGCTCCCACTCCTCGGAGAAGTAGGGCTCGTCCGGTGTCCACTCCACCGGGCCGAACCCGGCGATCCCGCCGAGGTCGTGCACACCGTCCATCGGCGGATCTTGGCAGACGCGGCGGACCGACGACAACGCGATCGGGCACCTACCAGCTCTCGTGTCGTCTGACATATCCGGATTACCAGGCCGCCGGGATTGATGCGCCGTCGAAGCCGGAGAAGCGCCGCAACCGTTGACGTCGGCCTGGTCGTGGCCGACACCGCCAGCCAGCGGACTCAAATCCCCCAGAGGATCTGCGGGACCTCGCCGGGGGTGGCGGGGCGCCGGCCGTTGGTCTGGGCCAGCTCGGCCACCTCGGCGACCAGCTCTTCGTTTCGGGGTGCGCGGGGCGGGTCGAAGTGGTCCTCGAGGCCGACGCGGACGTGGCCGCCCCGCTCCATGGCCAGGCGGGCGACGCCGGATCCCGTCACGTCGCCGCCCATGACGGCCGCCATCCAGGGCAGCCCGGTGCCGTCGAGCATCTCCAGGTAGGCGTTCAGGCCGGTGGCGTTGGCGCCCAAGCCGAAGAGCATCCGGTCCCCGCCGAGGTAGAGCTGGATCTTCACCCGCGGGAGCGTCCCCGCCCGGTGGTGAGCGAGGATGAGGCGGAGCATGCCCGGTTCGAAGATCGACACGTGCACCGGCACCTCCCGCTCCTTGAACCAGCGCAAGGCCCATTCGACGTCGCTGGCCGTGTTCCCGAAGGTCTCGGACCGGGCGACCGGCGGGCCACCGTCTTGGCCGGTGAAGGCGATGGCGATGGTGCCGGCGTCGCAGGTGCCCAGTCCGAGCACGCCGGCCT
Source organism: Actinomycetota bacterium (assembly GCA_030838785.1). Lineage (GTDB taxonomy): Bacteria > Actinomycetota > Acidimicrobiia > IMCC26256 > BP-133 > BP-133. The sequence continues at coordinate 5,125 of JAUZEY010000247.1, forward strand.
CGTGCAGCTCCGTCACGTGGGCGAAGCGTTCCTCCACCGTGCTGTCGGGGGTCGCCCCGGCGGTGGTGGGATGGAGCAGCAGCCCCGGGTGGCGTCCCAGCAGCCGGCGCCAGGCGGCCAGGTAGGGCTCCGCGTCGTGGCGGGTGGCGCCGCCGAAGTTGGGCTCGTCGTTGTGGTTGTGGACGATCGACGCCCCGGCGTCGACACACGCCAACCCGGAATCGACGATCTCGTCCACCGTGCGGGGCACGTGTGGGTTGCGGTCCCGGGTGGTCATGCCGTTGAGGGCCGCTTCGATCACCACCGGCGGATGCGCAGTCACGCCCACCATTCTTGCAAACCGCGTCACGCACGGCCTGCGTTCCGTGTCCTCGCTCGGCCTGCGGCCGTTCCTTGCGCCGCTCCTGCGTCCGGGTCAGGGCCAGTGGGCTCCGAGGTAGGGGTCGGGATGGCTGCTGGCCCAGCCGTCGAGCCGGTCGGCGAGGTGGGCGGCCAGGCCCCCCCGGCGGGGGAGGTCGGTTTTGCGGACGAAGACGACCGGGACGGCCGGCTCGTCGTTGCGGAGCCGTTGGTCGAGGAGGGTGGCGTAGTCGGCGAAGTTCTCGGTGACGACGATCCGATCCTGCGCCACGGCCGTTTCGTAGACGAGCAGGTCTTCCCGGCCGGCGAGAGCGACCTCGTTGACATGGATGGCGTCGTGGCCTCGACGGTTCAGCTCGACGGCGGTGTCGGGGGGGAGCATCTCGTCGATCAGCCACCTCACCCGGTGAGTCGCTCCCGGCGGGTGATGGTCTCCCGCAGCTGGATGGCGGCCCGCTCGTCGGCGTCGAGACGGGCGTCGATGTCGTCGGGGTGGGCGGCGTAGAAGTCAACCGCGAGGCGCACCTGCGGCTGCGCCAGTCCCGTTTCGGCTGCCACCCGCCGGATGCGGGCGGCGCCGCGCCCGGTGCCGGCGCGTACGTCGCGAATCACCTCCCAGACGTCCGGCCCGCCGACGAGTCCGGCCCGGCGCCCGGTGGGCCCGTCCCGGAACACCACCCCGGGGAAGCGCCGCGTTTGGAGCCCCTCATCGAGCAGCGTCGTGACCAGCCCCGACACGGACACCCCCAGGGCGGCCGCCTCCTCATCGAGTCGCCGCTGCAACTCGTCGGAGAACCGGAATGACGTCGGACGGCCCACCTTGACCCCCTCATGTACTTGTAGTGTGACTCACTACAACGTAACACAAGGCGGCGGAGAGCGCACCTCGTATGGCAGCGATACCTCAGCGGCGGGAGGCGGTGCCTGACCCTCGGGCGACCCGCCCGGTTGCGGCTCACCGTCAGGTCACTCGCTCCTTACCGCGTTGGCTCATCCCGGGCGGTACGACCGATTGCCGCAGGGGACGCGGTCGACATGCCGTCTGTGTCGCTGCTGACATTGTGTCTGTTGCGGTTCTCGGAGACCACGCCCCCTGATCAGACGTACGTTTCTTCCGATCCCGACGGAGGGACGGTTCTCATGCAAGCCATTCTGGCTCTGCTGTTCGCGCTGCTACCGCTGGGAGGGGCGTCGCCGGACGGACGGCGGTGGGACCCGCCGTCGGCCGACCACCCGGTTGGACTGCGACCGGACGGGTCTGTCTACCCCGGCGGGGTTTTCGGTCAAGCGGAGACGACCGTCGTCTCGGTCGAGAACCTCAGGTTCTGCAGCCGGGTGTGCCGGGCCGACTCGGTGGCCTACGTTCGCACGCCGGCGGGGCCCGTCCCGGGAACCGACAACCCGCGGGCCGTGGTCTACATGCAGCCGGGGGCGGAGCTCACGTGGACATACCGTGACACGGCCTGTGACCTTCTCGGTTGCACCGGCCACGACATCCGCATCGAGGATGGGACCGGCGACGGTCGCCGGATCGGCCTGATCACCGCCGACGCCGGTCACGAGAGCCTCGACTGGACCATCCCGGCGGACGCCGAACCGGAGAGCATCATCCGCTACTTCTGCGCCCGCCACGGGAGTGTCGGGATGACCGGGGCGTTTCAGGTGCTGCCGATCCGGGTTCTGAGCGTGTCGTACCCGTAGTCACCGTAGGCGACCTTGGTCTCGTCGATGCGGGTCAGGTGCCCGTCGCGCAGGAGGGTGTCACGCTCGGCCGCAGCGCGGTTGGGCGTTTCGGGTGGTCCGGCAGGCCCGGACGGGCAGCAGGGAGAACCTGTGCCGGTGCACGCCCGTTCGGCGCGCCCTCCGTGCCCGCATCGCTGAAGGAACCCCCTCGTGCCCGCTGACGATCAGGATCTCGCGCCCGTCATCAGGCTGGACGACGCCTTCGTGCGCGACGCCCGGGTCCAGGAGGGCAGCGCCGACGAGCGGCGCCGCCAGTCCGAACGGGAGCGGCGGCGGGCCGGGAAGAAGCGGGCGAAGCGGGTCCGCAGGCAGTGGCGGCCCCGGCGTGGCCTCGAGCCGAAGGACTTCGTCGTGGCGGCGCTGGCCGTCGTGGCCGCGCTGTACGTCGTGAAGCTCGGGCCGTTCCGGCCGGCGGCGCGGCCCTCGCTCCGGAGCGCGGCCAGCGCGGCGGCCACGCCGCCCCCGGGAGAGACGACCAGTTCGACGTTCGCGTTGGAGCGCTTGTCCTACCGGCCGGGCGACTGCGTGCAGTGGGATCAGCGGAAGGACGGGCCGGGCACCCGCGCCACCGACGTCGTCCCCTGCGACCAGCCCCACCTCATCGAGATCACCGGGCGGGCCGTCGCCCCCGACGGCCCGGCCTTCCCGACCGATTCCGAGTGGAACCGCATCGTCCACCGCGGTGACTGCGCCGCCCAGGCCAAGGCCTACGTCGGCGGCGTGCTCGACCCCTATGGCCGCTTCGGCGGCGGCGCCATCCGCCCCACCCTCGAGAGCTGGAACGTCGGCGACCGGGAGATGTGGTGCGGGCTCGAAGCCCAGAGCCAGGCCGCCGACCACGACCCCGAGGTCACCGACGCCTTCACCGGGACGGTGCACGGCCAGCCGCAGGCGATGCTCTGGCCGACCGGTTCGTGCCTCGGCGGCCGGGCGGGGACCGGCGCGTTCGACGGCATCGTCGCCTGCAGCGCCCCGCACCTCTACGAGATCGCCGGGGTCGTCAACGCCGCTCCCCGCTTCACCACGGCGCCGGCGGCCAGCTCCAACCTGTGGAACACCCGGCTCGGCAGCGACTGCGACAAGCTCGCCCGGGCCCGCTTCGGGGGGCGGCTCCCGGCCGGTGTGCAGGCCGTCATCTTTCCCATCGACCCCGCCAGCTGGGCGGCGGGGAGGCGCACCACCGAATGCGCGGCGGGCCGTTTCGACCCGAAGACCAACGAGCCCACGACGCTGACGGCGCCGCTGGCGCGGCAGCAGAAGGCCGTGTCCGGATGACGGACGAGCCCGGATCACCGGCGGGGAACGAGGCGCAGCTCGTCGCGGTCCGGCCCCGGCGGAGGTGGGCCGCCGTGGCCGTCCTGGTCGTGCTCGGACTGGTCTTCTTCGGGCTCGCCGGCCTGGACCGGCGGCCGGCCACCGACCTGCGGGCCGGGAGCCGGGAGCCGAAGCCCGGGGAGACGACGTCGTCGTCGGCGCCGCCGACCACGGTCACCACCGCCGCGACCACCACGACCACCGGCGGGGCGACGGAGGTCCAGACGGTCGACACGACCGGGCCGAGGCCGCATGCGACCACCACCACGAGACCGAAGCCGAAACCGACCACGACGACGACGGCGGCGGCCGGCCCGCTGGTCCCCGGCGTCTACGTGATGGGTACCGACGGGAGCCGGCCCCGGCTCCTCGTCACCCAGCCGGCCGTGCCCGGCCAGGGCTGGTCCCAGCCCCGCTTCTCGCCCGATGGCACCCACATCGCCTACGCCAACCAGGGGACACTGCACGTCGTCGACCTTCACGGCGCCGATCAGGTGGTCGGGCGGGTGGTGGCCTGGTTGGGCTCGTCCATCGCCTGGTCGGCGGACTCCGCCCACCTCGCCTACACCGGGCCCGCCGAGGCCGGCAGCGGCGCCTCGGACATCTGGGTCGCCGACACGGCCAACCCGACCGCACCCCGGCCACTCCGGGCGCCGGGCGACGACGCCAGCCCAACCTGGAGCCCCGACGGGCGCCTCGGCTCCAGCAGCGAGCTCGGCCTGTTCGTCTCCGACGCCTCCGGCGGCCACCGGACCCGCCTCGCCGCCGAGACGGTCAAGGGCGGGCCCCTGGCCTGGTCCCCGGACGGTTCGACCCTGTTCGTCGGCGACGCCAGGGGCTACTGGTTCATGAACGCCGACGGGACGAACCAGCGCCGAGTCGGCAGCGACGACCCCCACTTCACCGCCTTCCAGACCTCGAGCTGGCCGTTGATGTGGTCCGCCGATTCCCGCTCCGTGGTGGCGATCGGCACCATCGGTGCCCGCACCGGCGCCTGGGTGCTGACGGCCGCCGACGGCACCGCCCGCTTCGTGGCCGACGAGGTGAATGACGGCCGCTTCTCACCCGACGGCGCCCGCATCGCCGCGCACCTCCCCCAGCACGGAGGCTCGACCCCGGCCCGCATCGTCAGCTGGCGGACCGACGGCTCCGACCGCCGCGAGGTCTTCCAGGCGCCCGAAGACCTGACGGTCACCGGTCTCGACTGGTCGCCGGACGGGAACTCCCTGGCCGTCAACCTGGCCACCTGGCTACCGCTCGGCGGCGCGGGCCACGG
>JAUZEY010000274.1 GCA_030838785.1 Actinomycetota bacterium
CGACCTGGAGGAGGGCCAGGTGCAGGGCGGCCGTACCGGACGACAGTGCGACGGCGTGGGGCACTCCGCAGCGCTCGGCCAGTTCCGCTTCGAAGGCGTCGAGATCCGGTCCGACGGGAGCGACCCAGCCCGACTCGACCGCGGCCATCAGGAAGTCTCGCTCCGGCGCCCGCACATCCGGCGGCGACAACCAGATACGACCAGGCTCAACCGGAACCGTCGCCTCGGCCGGCAACAGCGGAACCTCGGCCGGCAACACCGGAACGGAGAGCGGGGTCGGGGTCGGCGCCACCGGGGGGCGCAACTCGGCCATCGTGGCTTCCCCGGGGGCGCTGACGCCGCTGCGCCGGACCAGGGTGAGGAGGGTGCGCAAGGCGATCCGCCCGTCGAGCCACCACGAGCGGTGCTCGACGTACCAGGCGTCGTGGGCCAGCCGGTCGTCCCATTCGAGATCGTTGCGGCCGTTGACCTGGGCCCAGCCGGTGAGACCCGGTCGGAGGGCGTGGCGGCGGTGCTCAGCCGTCGTGTAGCGGGCGACGTAGGTCACGGGCAGGGGCCGGGGCCCGATGAGGCTCATCTGGCCCCGGAGCACGTTCACCAGCTCGGGGAGCTCGTCGAGGCTGAGGGTTCGCAGGAGGCGGCCGAAGCGGGTGAGGCGCTGGTCGTCGGGCAGGAGCTGGCCCTCGGTGTCGCGCTCGTCGGTCATGCTGCGGAACTTCACCAGCTTGAACGCCTGGGCGTGGCGGCCGAGGCGAGTCTGGCGGAACAGCACCGGGCTGCCCAGCTTCAGCCGGACCAGGCCGGCCACGACCATGAGCACCGGCAGGCCGAACACCAGGCCGGCGGTGGCCAGGACAAGGTCCATCGTCCGCTTCAGAGCGGCGCCGAAGACCGGTGCGACGAGCCGGACGCCGCGTGGGCGCTGGGGCCGGGGGTCGACCGCCGGGGCGGGACCCTGCCAGCCGGCCGGGCGAGGCGCGGCTCCGGCGGGCCGCGTGGGCGGCGCGGGCGGGATCCGGCCGTGGCCGGGCGGGCGCCCCATCGCGGGCCGGTTGCGGTGCCGGCCGGCGCCGATGCCCGCCGGCAGCGGCACCGGCAGGAGGACCGGGATGCACAGGTCGCGGAGCTGGGCGATGACCTGTGCCGGGGGGAGCTGGGGGTCGAGACCCTTCACGGCGTCGGGATCGAGGGGCGGGACGACGACGTGCGAGATGAGGGGGTGGACGCGGCGGACGACGGGTTCGGCCTCGCCGAAGAGGTCCTCGTGGAGCTTCTCGCCGGGCCGGAGGCCGGTGTAGACGATGTCGATGTCCCGGCCCGACTGGCGGATGAGCCGGCGGGCGACGTCGTCGATGAGGATCGGCTCGCCCATGTCGAGCACGAGGACCTCCCCGGGATGGCGCGGGGCGGCGGTGCCGGCGTCGTCCCGGTCGGACTCGCCGGCGGGGGGCCGGCCGTTGACGGCGGCGGCCTGGATCACGAGCTGGATGGCCTCGTGGACGGTCATGAAGTACCGGCTCACGTGGGCATCGGTGACGGTGACGGGGCCGCCGGTGTCGATCTGGGCCTGGAAGGCATGGAGAACCGAGCCGCGGCTGCCGAGCACGTTCCCGAACCGCACGGAGACGAACGACCCGGAGGCGCGTTCGGCGAAGTGGGCCGTCAGGCGCTCGGCGATGCGCTTCGAATAGCCGAGGACGCTGGTGGGATCGGCGGCCTTGTCGGTCGAGATGTTGACGAACTTCTCGACCCCGACGTCGGCGGCGGCGGCCAGGAGGTGGGCGGTGACCCAGACGTTGCTCTGGACCGCCTCGCCCGGGAACCGTTCGAGGAGGGGGAGGTGCTTGAGGGCGGCGGCGTGGAAGATGACCTCGGGCCGGCGCGTCCGCAGGAGCCGCTCCGTGGCTTCCCGGTCGCGCAGGTCGAGGAGCACCAGGTCGGGGGAGTCGAGCAGGCCCCGGCCTTCGATCGAGAGCTGGACGGCGTGGAGGCCGCCCTCGTCGCGGTCCACCATGATGAGTTCAGCCGGTTCGAACCTGGCGAGCTGGCGGCACAGCTCGGAGCCGATCGAGCCGCCGGCGCCGGTCACCAGGACCCGCTTGCCCCGGAGGGAGTGGGCGATGGATGTGACGTCGGTGTTCACCGGCTGGCGGCCGAGGAGGTCCTCGGCGGTGGGGGTGCGGATATCGGCGATGGCGATGTGGCCGCCGACGAGTTCGCTGACCCCGGGGAGGACCTTGACGTCGAGCCCGGCCTGCTGGGCCCGGTCGGACAGTTCCCGGATGAGGTCGGCCGAGGCGCTGGGCAGTGCCACCAGCAGGGTGTCGGCGTGGTGCTCGGCGGCGGCTCTGGCCATCCGGGTGCGGTCGCCCATCACGGGGACGCCCATGAGCCGCAGGTGCCGCTTGACGGGGTCGTCGTCGAGGAGCGCCACGGGGAGATAGGAGCTGGACGGGTCGCACAGCAGCGAGCCGATGATCTTGCCCCCGGCGTCGCCGGCGCCGAACACGACGAGGCGGTGGACGTCGGGGCCGGTCGGCCGCCGGCGACCGTCGTCGTAGCTGCGGATCAGGTACCGGGCCGAACCCATGAGGACGAAGGTGATAACGCCGCCGCCGATCACGACGCTGAGGGGCACCAACCGGTGCGAGAGGCGCGACTCGGCCAGGAACAGGATTGCGCTCACCCAGGCCACGGTCCGGGCCAGCGCCGAGAGCTCGTCGAAGCTGCCCAGCCGCCACCGCCCGAGGTAGAGGCCGGTGGCCAGACCCACGCCGACCTGGACGACGACCGCGGCGGCGGCGGCCAGACCGAAGGCCGGCCAGTCGATCCCAGCGGCGTGGAAGTCGAAGCGCAGCAGCGCGGCGCAAACCAGGCCGGCCGCCCACGCCAGCGAGTCGACGCCGATCCGACGCTGGAGGAACAGGAACGCCAGTCGGGCGGAGTGCATGCTCCGCCCGGACGTGGGGGTCGCTTCGGGTCGATGCAACTGCCTCTCCTCGCGTGCGGCGGCCACGGCCGAAGGCGGGCCACCGTGGGAAAAGGCGTCGGTTTCGCCATTCGCTCCCCGGGATCCAAGGCGACCAGATCAGGATCCCGGCTCAACGCTCCGCCAGAGCCGGGCCGCGCACCTCCGTGCACGAAGAACCGACAGATTCGAAGGTAAGGGCGGCGCCCTATTTTGTCATCATCAGGATTGACGAGTCGTGGCTATCGGCCCATTGGCTTTTAACGCATTCGTGATGCTTTATGCCGAATTGAGGCCGTCTGCCCGGCGGCCGAATCGGCCCGCGACTGCTGACTCGCCTGGCGTCGGACGGCGACAGGCCCGGCGAATGTGCCCTTCCAAATGCCCGATTTCGGCCAGAAATCGAGGGTGCAGGTGCGTCGTGAAAGAGCTGAATGGCCCGTGACCACACCGCGTCGAGCAGCAATAGTCTGTACCGTGATCAACATGAGCAAGAAACTCCGCAACGCGATGTTGTTCGCTGTCTTCGCCGGGCCGGTCGTGCTGCTGGCGCCGTCCGCCGGGGCGCAGTTGTACGTCCCGCCCCCGAACCCGGTCGTGGCCCCCGCCACCCTCGTCCCGACGGTCCTCGGGGAGCTCCTGACCGAACCCAAGGTCGAGGCGCCGAAGGGCGGCACCCTCTCCCGCACCGGCGCCGAGACGATGCCGCTGGTGCGAGACGGCCTGGCCGCCCTCGCGCTCGGCGCTGGCCTCATGGCGATGGCTCGGCGGCGGCGCGGGGCGCTTGTCTCGATCTGAGCCGACGGGCCGTTGGGGCTCGAGGCCCCCGAGGGTTTACCTGGCTATGGGGATCTGATTGGCGCGGGGCCCGCTCGGTAGGGCGGGCACGAGCGGGCGGGGTCGTGTGAGCGCCCCCCGCACCGCTCCGACGACGCGTTCGAGGTCGCGGTCGGTCATGGCGCTGCCCGAGGGGAGGCAGAGGCCGGTGGCGAAGAGGTGGTCGGCGGTGCCATTGAGGCGAGCCGGGTTGTGGGCGAAGACGGGTTGGGAGTGCATGGGCATCCAGAGGGGTCGGGTCTCGATGCTTTGGGCTTCGAGGTGGATCCGGAGTTCGTCTGGTCGGAGGGCGGCGACGCCGGGTTCGAGGGTGATGCAGGTGAGCCAGGCGTTGGTGGTGCCTTGGGGGTTGATGTTGGGGAAGGTGACGCCGGCCACGTCGGTAAGGGCTTCCCGGTAGTGGGCGGCGATTTCTCGGCGCCGGTTGATGCGTTCGTCGAGGGTGGCGAGCTGTCCTCTTCCGAAGGCGGCGAGGAGGTTGGAGAGCCGGTAGTTAAATCCGATTTCGGTGTGTTCGTAGTGGGCGGCGGGGCGGCGGGCCTGGGTGGCGAGGTAGCGGGCTCGCTCCGCGGCGCCGCGTTCGTGGCAGAGGAGGGCGCCTCCGGATGAGGTGGTGATGATCTTGTTGCCGTTGAAGGACAGGATTCCGGCGGCGCCGAAGGAGCCGGCGGGGCGGCCGCCGTAGGTGGCGCCGAGGGCTTCGGCGGCGTCTTCGACCACGGGGATGCCGTGGTTGGCGCAGATGGCGAGGATCGCGTCGTAGTCGGTGCAGGCGCCGTAGAGGTCGACGGTGATGACGGCGGCGGGCATGGTCTGGCCGGTTCGGCGCCGTTCGTCGAGTTCGGCGGCCAGCAGGGTGGGTGACATCTGCCAGGTGTCGGGGTCGGCGTCGATGAAGCAGGGGCGGGCGCCGCAGTAGGTGACGGCGTTGGCGGTGGCTGCGAACGTGGCGGTGGGGACGAGGACGTCGTCGCCCAGGCCGACGCCGACCTGGAGGAGGGCCAGGTGCAGGGCGGCCGTACCGGACGACAGTGCGACGGCGT
>JAUZEY010000288.1 GCA_030838785.1 Actinomycetota bacterium
GTAGTGGGCGCACAGGCGCCGCAGCCGGCGCAGCAGGTGGGCGACGTGGGAGCCGAAGATCCCGCGCAGGGTGTGCAGCTCGTCTAGCACGACGTAGCGCAGGCGCATGAAGAAGGTCGCCCAGCGCCCGTGGTGGGGGAGGATCCCGACGTGCAGCATGTCGGGATTCGTGAGCACGACGTTGGCGTGGCGCCGGGCCCACGTGCGTTCGTTCGTCGGCGTGTCGCCGTCGTAGGTGACGGGCACCAGGCCGGGGACGTCCAGCGTCGCCAGCGACCGCAGCTGGTCCTGGGCCAGGGCCTTGGTGGGAAAGACGAGGAGCGCCGTCGACGGCGGATCATGGGTCGCGGCCTCAGCGATCGGCAGCTGGTAGCAGAGCGACTTTCCCGACGCCGTGCCGGTCGCGACGGCGACGGAGTGCCCGGCGCGGGCCAGGTCGACGGCGGCCGCCTGGTGGGTCCACAGGCCGCCCTCGGGGACGAGATGCTCGAGTGAATCGGGTAGAGGTGTCGCCAATGTCGCCGTGCGCGCCGGGCGCGGCGCCATGCGTTCGAGGTGCACGAGTTGGTCGCAGGAGGCGAGGCCGGCGACCAGATCGTCGAGCTCGGGTCGCATGCTGGTCACGGTAGCGACGGTGGGCTCTTGCTAGGTTTTTGTTGCACGCACACGGGTAGGAGGCCCCCCGATGGATCTCGGGCTCGACGTCACAGAACGCGACGGCTACACCGTCCTGGCCGTGCGCGGGGAGGTCGACGTCTACACCGCGCCTCGTTTCCGCGAGCGGCTCATCGAGCTGGTCAGCGAAGGCAAGCACCGAATCGTCATCGACCTCGAGGGGGTCGACTTCCTCGACTCGACCGGGCTCGGCGTCCTCGTCGGCGGGTTGAAGCGGGTCCGCAGCCACGACGGCGATCTGGCTCTCGTCTGCACCCAGCGCCGGATCCTCAAGGTGCTCGAGATCACCGGCCTCACCAAGGTCTTCACCATCCACGAGTCGGTTGACGCCGCCGTCGGTGACGGCCAGGGCTGACCGCCCGCCCGTCGACATGGACCGCGTCGTCGAACTGGAGATCCCGGCCCGCCCGGAGTTCGTCGGCGTGGCCCGCATGGCGGTCGGAGCGCTGGCCGGCATCCGCCCCGGCCTGGCCTACGAGCGCATCGACGATCTGCGGATCGTCGTCTCGGAGGCCTGCACCAGCGCCATCGAGATGCTGGCCCACCAGCCGCCCCCGGCCGACGGTCGTCCGGCCGGCCTGCGCCTGCGCTGCATCGACGGGCCCAAGACCCTCGAGGTCCGCATCGAGGCGCCGGGGTCCGCCTTCGACAGCGCCTTCCCCGCCAGCGAGCCCGAGGCCGACGTCGACACCTTCCGGATCTCCCTCATCCGGGCCCTGGTCGACGACGCCGAGCTCCGCACGACCCCCGGGGGGGCCGAGCTCTGCCTGACGCTTCACCGCGACGCCGCCGCTGTCGACGTCGACGGCGACGACCTTCCGGGCTAGACCGCTCGTACGTCCCCGACGGTCGGTTCTAGACCATCGGCCAGGGGTACGGGTACTCCGTCAGCGGGTGGGGGAACACCCGCTGGGTGAGGAGCCAGTCCAGCCGGTCCTCCACCGCCTGGCGTTCGGCGCCCGACAGCAGCACGGTGAGGTCACGGCCGAGATCGCCGCCGAGCCGCTCCCCGAGACGGCCGAGAGCCTCCAGATCGGCGGGCGGGATGGGCTCGCCCTCGTAGTCCCAGATGACGGTGCGGAGCTTGACGGCGCAGTGGAACGAGACGCCGTGGTCGATGCCCCAGACGTGGTCGTTGCCGTCCCGGAGGCAGTGCCCCGACTTGCGGTCGGCGTTGTTGATCACGACGTCGAAGAGGGCGAAGCGCCGGAAGACGTCGGGGAAGCGCTCCCGGAGGGTGAAGTAGTGCTCCTCGGGGTCGTGCTCCACGAACCGCTGCAGCGCCCCGACGCCGGCCGGCCCGTCCCGCAAGATGGTGCGGGGGACGATGCCCCAGCCGAGCGCCTCCGACACAAGGTGGGCGGCCACCTCCCGCTCGCACAGGGTGCCCCGGGGAAAGTCCCACAGGGGCCGCTCCCCCTTGCGGGGCTTGTAGATGGCCAGGCTCTCGCGGCCGCCGTGGTCGAGCTTGACGAGAAACGTGGCGTTCGACGACCACGGCATCCGGCCCAGCAGCTCGATCTCGCCGCCCTCCAGGAGCTCGCTCTCCTCGGCGCTCCCCGGCTCCGGCTTCTGGGGGCACACCCCTCAACCCCCGGGCTGGATCACGCGTCGTCGTGGCGGGCGTGCCCGTTCAACCGGGGGCAGACGTGCCCCGACGGGTCGAGCGGGCCGCCGCACAGCGGGCACGGCGGCCGGCCCTGCTCCACGGCGGCGCTGCCCCGGGCGGCCATGGCCCGCGCCTGGGTGGCGGTGAAGTAGAGGCGGGCGAGGTAGCCCTCCTCGTCGTCGCCGACGGGCGGCGGCAGTTCGTCGGGCTCTTCGTCGTCGTCTTCGTCGTCGTCCTCGTCGTCGTCGACCGGCCGCTCGTGGAGCTCGAGCACCACGAGGTTGCGGGAGGCGTCGAAGCCGATCCCGATGGCCACGGCCCGGAAGAGGGGGACGGGGTCGCCCCGCAGCTCGCCGGCGTCGGGGGTCAGCGGGACGGGGACGTCGCCGCCAACCTCCGGAAGCTGATCCGCCACCTGCTCGAGGAGGATGCGGACCCGCTCGGCCAGGATGGCGACCTGCTGCTTCTCGACGAGGACGGACAGGACCCGCCCGTCCTTCTCGGCCTGGATGTAGAACGCCCGCTGCCCCGGCTCGCCGACGGCGCCGGCGCCGATGGAGTCGACGGGATCGAACTCGATCTCAGGCACGGGCCGGCTCCGCGGGACTGGATGCCCCAGGGCCAGATTCGTGAGGGCTGGGGGCCAGGGCCGCGGCCGGGTCGGTGGTGGCGCCGGCAGCGGTGTCGACCTCCCCCGACTTCGGGTCGGGCGGCCGGAGCTCGTCGAGGGAGCCCGTGTCGTTGAGCTTCACCAGCGCCGCCCCGGCCGGGCCGAAGCGGAGCACCGTGCACGACGCCGGCGACACGAACAGGCGCTGGAACAGGTCGAGGTGCACCCCGGTGTAGTGGGCCACGACCGCCTTGATCGGGTCGGCGTGGGAGGCGGCCACGACGATCTGGCCCGGGTGGGCGGCCACGATCTCCTCCACCGCCCCGATGATGCGGGACTGCATCTCCCGCATGGACTCACCACCGGGGAACCGCACCGCCGACGGCGTCACCTGGACCAGCTTCCACAGATCGGTGCCCCGCAACTCCTCGATCTTGCGCCCCGACCATTGGCCGTAGTCGGCCTCGAACAGGCCCGGGACGTCGGTTGCGGGCAGGCCGTGAGGCGCGGCGACGGCCTCCGCCGTCTGCCGGCACCGCTCCAGAGGGCTGGTGTACACGGCGGCCACCGGGAGGTCGGCCAGCCGCCGTCCGGCCGCCTCGGCCTGCTCCCGCCCCTTGTCCGACAAGCCGATACCCGGCCGCCGCCCCGAAAGGATCGGCCCCGTCTCCTCCGTGACCCCGTGGCGCACGAGCACGAGCGTCGTGAAGGGCGGCGCCTTCGCCTCCGCCTGCTCTGCGCCCGCCTCCGGCTCGGCTGCCGCGGTGGCGACTGGATCCGCCGGGAGCACCCCGGCGGCCTCGGTTTCGGATTCGGCCATGGCCATCGCCCGGGGATCGTAACGGGCGCCCCGAGGCCAGTCGGCCCGGGCCCGTCACCGCAACCCCGAGCCCCCGCCCTCCGCCTCCTCATTCCGGCGTTCGTTTACCGGCGATCCAGCGGAAAACGAACGCCGGTTGGGCGCAGGCAGCCCGCCACGGAATCCGGCGTTCGTTTACCGGCCTAGAGGCCGAAAAGGAACGCCGGTTGGCGGGGTCAACCCGAGAAGCGGAGGAGTTCGGCGGCGACGGGGCAGGCGGGGCGGGGCATCCTCGCCCGGGGAACCGGGCCGGCGGGGCCGGCGACGTCGTCGACGGCGGCCAGGGGCACGACCTCGAAGGCGGGGTCGTCGCCGACCCGGCGGACCAGGGCGTCGTAGAGCGGGCCGGGCAGTACCCGTCCGACACCGGCCACCAGCCACACCGGGCGCTGCGCCTCCCGGGCGGCCTCGGCCAGGGCCGCCGATCCGGCGGGGGCCACGAAGCTGTCCGGGCCGACCGCCGTCGCCTCCAGCAGGGCCAGCACGCTGCGGCGCGCCGCGGCGGCCACCTCACCGGCGGGCAGGAGCCGGGCGTCGACGGCGTGCGACTGCAACCAGTCGACGCAGCCCCAGCCGCCGTCAACCGGCGGCTCCCACCGCTCGTGCCGGCGGGACACCCGCGGTCCGCCGGCTGTCAGCTCCCACGGCTCGTCTCCGGCGGACACCGCCCGTCCCCCGGCTCGGCCCGCCGGAACGACCACGACCCGGTCGGCGCCGGGCTCGCCGCCCCCCATCCGGCCCCGCATCCGCAGCGCGGCACTGGCCTGGTCGGGCCAGCCGACGATCGCCACCGTGCCGCCCGGCAGGTCGCCGGCCAGGGCCACCGCCGTGCGGTCCCGCTCGAGGTCGGCCGCGGTGTCCATGGCCTCGAAGACGGGGTCGAGCGCACACAGCACCCGGGAGGCCAGCCACCACAGCGGGCCCGCCGCCGGGCGGCGCTCGATGAGCCGCCGGGAGGCGATCACAAGCCCGGCCGGGTCGTCGGCGAAGGACGCCAGGGCGTCGGCCGCCTCGGCCGCCACCAGCGACATGTCCCCCTCCGGAGACCGGGCCACCCACCGCAGACGCTCGATCGGATGCACTTCTCGCACCTCACCGTCACTGGACCGCGCCCCGGGACCCATCGGTCCGATCTCCGATTCGGCGCTCGCTTCAAGGTACCGCCCCGGGGGCTACGCTCCGCCTCCGTGAAGGTGCTCGGCTGCATCCGGGATCTGATGTTCTCCACCCGGGTCCGGGACGCCGCCCGCCAGAACGGCCACGACTGCCAGATCGTGACCCGGGCCGCCGACGTCGCCGGCCATCTGGACGGCGCCGATCTCGTGCTCGTCGACCTGATGGTGCCCGGCGGCGGCGCCCTCGAGGCCGTCGCCGCCGCGTCCGCCGCCGGGGTACCGGTGGTGGCCTACGGCGAGCACGTGCAGGCCGACGTGCTCCAGGCCGGGCGCGACGCCGGCGCCGACGAGGTCTTCACCCGCAGCGAGTTCACCCGCCGCCTGGCCGCCCTCCTCGGCCCTTCGTCCTAGCGCGGCCCGGCGCCGGGGGTCGCCCGCGGGTGGTAGAGCGGGGGACTGGTCGTCGTCGTGGTCGGCTCGTAGGTCGGCGGCGGGCCCGACGGGTCGTTCACCGTCACCTGGGCCGTCATCCCCGGGATCTCGCGGCAGTAGTAGCGGTAGATCCCGGCCGTGTGGAACTCGAAGGAGTAGCTGTGGGGCTGGGAGTCGGCGGCGATGGCGTCGCTGTCGAACGTGCCGCCGTAGGAGGTGGCGGTGTGGTCGCCCGACTGGGCCGTCCACGTCACGGTGTCGCCGACGTTGATCGTCACGTTGGCCTGGCTGTAGCTCGAGTTCCGCTCCCGGTTGCCGTTGGCGTACACGGTCGGGCCCGCCCGGGCCCCGGCCGGGCCGGAATGTGCGCCCACGGAGGCGATCACGGTGAGCGACAGCACGCCGAAGATCCTGGGGAAGGCCCGCACCGCAGCAACCTCCTGTGAGCCACTCGTCACCGGAGTGACCAAAGTTACTGTTGTGCGGCGGCGGTTTCCAAGTGGCCGGACGGGACCGGCTCGGGCTCCAGGGCCCGGACGGTGACGGGGATCCCGTTGAGGACGGCCGTCCCCGACAGCGGGTCGAAGCGGTCTTCCTCGGCCAGGAGGTTGCTGTTGACGCCGGCGTGGCGGCCGGCGACGGCCAGCCGGGCGCCCGGCCGGTCGTGGCCCCAGCCGTGGGGGATGCTCACGACCCCGGGTCGGATCGTCTCGGTCACCTCGACGGCGATGGTCACCGCTCCGGCCCGGGAGACGACTTCGGCCGGGGCGCCGTCGACGAGCCCGAGCCGGGCGGCGTCGTCGGGGTGGAGGAGGAGCGTGCAGCGGGGCCGGCCCTTCACCAGGACGCCGAGGTTGTGCATCCACGAGTTGTTCGACCGGAGGTGGCGCCGCCCGATCAGGAGGAGCGGCGCATCGGCGGCCGCCCGCTCGGCCAGGGCGGACCGGAGGCGGGCGACGTCGGCCACGAGCGCCTCGGGGGCGAGCTCCACCATCCCGCTCGGCGTCCGCAGCATGTCGGGCAGGCGGGGTTCGAGCGGCCCGAGGTCGATGCCGTGCGGTGCGGCCAGCAGGGCGTCGAGCGAGAGGCCCCCGGGACGGGCGCCGGAGCTCGGGGGCTCCACCTGGCTCCCCGGCGGCAGGCCCGCTCCGTAGGGGCCCGTCCGCAGGAGGAGGTCGAGCAGCCGTTCAGGGCCCCGGCGCCCGCCGAGCCCGTCGATCAGCGCCTGCGGGTCCTGGCCGTGGACGGGGCTCGACGGGTCGGCCACGGCGGCGCCGGCCAGGGCCCGGACGATCTGGTCGTCGACGACGGCCGGGTCGTCGGCCGGCGCCGCGCCGTTGTCGCGGCCGGCCGCGGCCGCCAACAGGGTCAGGCGGGCCAGCACCTCCCACTCGTCGGGCGTGCCGGGGTCGAGAGGGAGGACGGGCGGCGTGTAGCGGGCGACGTTGCGCAGGCCCAGCTGGGAGAGGAACAGGTCGTAGTGGCCCCGCTGGAGCGCCGACGGGACCGGGAGGATGACGTCGGCGTGGCGGGTCGTCTCGTTGACGTAGGGGTCGACCGCCACGTAGGCGTCGAGCGTGGCGAGGGCGGCGTCGAGGCGGCCGGCGTTGGGGAGCGACAGCGCCGGGTTGCCGGCCACCGTCACGAGGCCCCGGATCTGCCCTTCCCCGGGGGTGTCGATCTCCTCCGCCAGGCAGACGGCGGGGAGCTCGCCGAGCGTCTCGGGCAGGCCCCGCACCCGGCTGTGGTGGCGGCCGAGGCGGACGGGCCGCCCGACCCGGGGGGTGCCCCGGGTGTTGGCGGCGCCCGTCGCCGCCTTGGCGAACATCGCGCCGCCGGGGCGGTCGAGGTTGCCGGTGGCGGCGTTGACCACGTCGACGAGCCAGGAGGTCAGCGTGCCGAACTCGGCCGTGGTGGTGCCGATCCGGCCGTAGACGCAGGCCGTCG
>JAUZEY010000289.1 GCA_030838785.1 Actinomycetota bacterium
TGATCGGCACCACCGCCCTGTCCACCCAGACCCAGTCCGGGCTGGCCGACTACCTCTTCGCCCTGAGCCTGTCCGGCCTCGGCCTCGACTACCTCCGCCAGCTCCCCAAACGCCTGGAGAAGGTGACCGTCGGCGAGGTCCGGGACGCCGCCGCCCGGTACATGGCCCCCGCCCGGCTCCCCACCGTCATCGTCGGCGACGCCGAAGCCGTCAGGGACAGCCTCGAGATCCTCGACGCCGTGGAAGACGGCCCCCAGCCCTGACGTGACCGTCACGGCGGAAAGGGAGACAGAATCGTGACGCTGGCGTACGCTGGCGTCGACTGAGACCTTCACAGCACTGCATTTGGTAGTCGGGAGGGACAACCATGCGCAGGACCTCATTCGTCGCCACCGTCGTCGTCTTCACAACCTCTCTCTCCATGGCCGTTGCCTTCGCCACGCCCCCGACCGGGGACGTCTCGTACAAGGACTACGCCCGGGCCCAGACCGTCGAGAACGCCACCGTCCCGATCATGGGCGGCACCACCCTCGTGACGGGCTCGTACTCGGTCGCTCCGGGAGGCGAGACCGGGTGGCGCAGCTTGCCCGGCGCTATGGTCCTCGCCGTCACCAAGGGGAAGCTGATGCTTCACGGCGGTGAAGGGTGCGCGGCCAAGGAGTACGGCACCGACCACGCCGCGGTCGTTCCGGCGGGTACATACCGGGTGCACAACGCCGGCAACGAGCCGCTCGAGTTCTTCGGGCTCTTCTTCGACCAGCCCGCCGGCGGCCCGAAGCCCCTCACCGAGGGCCCGACCGAAACGGCGCCGGCGAACTGCTCGGGCGTCAGCGGGCTCGCCGCCGGGACGTCCCCCTCGGGCGTCTCCCTCACCACCCCGTTGGCGGGGAAGTTCCTCGACTCCGCTTACAGCCACGGCGCCACCCTTGACATCAAGGCCGGCCAGGACCTGTTCGCCACCTACTACGACTTCGGGCCCGGGGCGAGCAGCGGGTGGCTCTCGCACCGCCCCGCGGTGAACATCGTGGAGAGCGGTGAGCTGGCCTATTACGAGCCTCGGGACGGCAAGTGCGTGAAGACCGAGACGTACTACCCCGGCCAGGCCTTCTACCACCCGGCCCACCGCCACATGGCGGTCAGCGAGGGCAAGGATCACATGCGGCTGACGACGGTCTACTTCGACCTGCCCCACGAAACGCCGCTGCCGGCCCTCGGCAACCAGCTCACCGCCGTCGACTTCACCCAGGCGCCGCCGGCGGACTGTCCGACCAGGCTGAGGTGAGAACTCGCCGCCCCGTCATCGCCGTCGTGTTGGCGGCGGTGGCGGTCGTGTCGTGGCTGGCGCTGACCGCCGCCGGGGCTTTCGCCGGCGGCGCTCAGCAGTCGAAGGCCGGCCCGTGCAGCCCGAACGGCACCGCGCTGTCGGTCACGGCCTTCGACGGCAAGTTCGACAAGGACTGCCTCGCCGTCCCCGCCAATCAGGCCTTCACGATCGACTTCGACAACCTGGACCGGGGCATCCCCCACAACGTGGCGATCTACGAAGACCAGACCGCCCAGAAGACGTTCTACAAGGGCGAGCTCATCGAGGGGCCGAACAAGATCACGTACTCCGTCCAGGCCCTGCCCGAAGGAAGGTTCTTCTTCCGCTGCGACCCGCATCCGGACATGGCCGGGACGTTCATCGTCGGGAACCCGCCGCCGTCGTAGGAGCTATCGGGAGGGTGTGTATCGGCCGGGCATGCGGGTGACGCCGTGGATGAAGTTGCCGACGAGCAGCTCGGGGGGGCCGAGCTCGAGGCTCGGGACCCGGTGGAGTAGCTCGCCGAAGATGGCCCGGAGCTGGCGGCGGGCCAGCGAGGCGCCCATGCAGAAGTGGGGGCCGCCCCCGCCGTACCCGACGTGCTCGTTGGGGTGGCGGGTGACGTCGAACCGGTCGGCGTCGGGGAAGGCGGTCTCGTCGCGGTTGGCGGCCGAGTAGAACATCACGACCTTGTCGCCCGCGGTGATGGGCTGTCCGCCGAGTTCGGTGTCGGCCGTGGCGGTGCGGCGGAAGGTCATGACGGGCGTGGCCCAGCGCACGAGCTCCTCCACCGCCGTGCCGATGTGGGCGTCGAAGTGCTCGGTCAGGAGGGCCCGCTGGTCGGGGTTGTCGCACAGGGCCTTCATGCCGTGGCTGATGGTGTTGCGGGTGGTGTCGTTGCCCGCCACCGACAACAGGACGAAGAAAGCGCAGATCTCGTCGTCGGTGAGGCGCTCGCCGTCGACCTCGGCCTGCACCAGGGCGGTCATCACGTCGTCGGCCGGGTCGGCGCGGCGGGCCTCGGCGAGCGCCCGGGCGTGGCCGTGGAGGGCGATCAGCGAGTCCGTCAGCACCTGGAGGGGGTCCCGGCCCGCCTGGACCTCGGGGTCGTTCCAGCTCACCATCGAGTCGGCCGCCGTCACCACCGGCTGCCGGTCGTCGAGGGGGACGCCCATCATGTCGGACACCGTCCACATCGGTAGCCGCTTGGAGACGGCGTGGACGAAGTCGAACTCCGCCGGGCCGGCCAGCAGGTCGTCGACGATGGTCGCCGCCTGGCGGACGATCTGCGCCTCGATCCGGGCCACCTGGCGGGGGGTGAAGGCGGTGCTGACGAGGCGGCGCAGCTTGGTGTGGCGGGGCGCGTCCGCCTGGAGGAACGACTGGGCGGCGTCGGCCACGAACTGGGGGATGTCCTCGAACATGACGCCCCGGCCGGAGCAGAACAGCTCGGGATTGCGGCTTACGGCCATCACGTCGGCGTGGCGGACGACGGCCCAGTACCCGCCGTCGGGGTCGAGGTCCGGCACCAGCGCCCCCTCGAACGGCGGGTGCCACGACACCGGCCGGTCCCGGCGCAGCTCCCGGAACGACGGCTCCCGCTCCTCGGCCGTCGACGTCCAGAACGCCAGCGACGACAACGGGATCGGGTCGTGGCCGCGCTTCGTGGCGATCGTCATCGTCCCCCCTCGATGACCGGCGAGCGTTCCCCCCGGTTCAGCTCCCCATCATGGCCCATGGTGACCGGCACCCGTGTCGACGGTGGTCGGCGTGACGCCCCGTTCCCGCAGTCGGTACTTCTCGACCTTGCCGGTGGCGGTGCGGGGCAACCCGGCGGCGGTGTCCACGTAGCGGGGGAGGGCGTAGGGAGGGAGTCGGTCGGCGCAGAAGCGCAGGAGTTCGGCGACGTCGAGGGGCGTCCCGGGCCGGGGGACGACGGTGATCATCACCTCGTCCTCCGCTTCGGCGGCGGCTACGGCGTAGGCGGCGACGTCGGCCACCGCCGGGTGGGAGCCCACCGCGGCCTCGATCTCCGCCGAGGACACGTTGTGGCCCCGCCGCCGGATGTGGTCGGCCTTGCGGTCGACGAAGAAGAGGTCGCCGTCGTCGTCGACCCGGCCCAGATCGCCGGTGTGGAACCACCCGTCGGGGCCGGCCCCGGATCCGGGGTCACCGAGGTAGCCCTCGAACATGGCGTGGGGGCGCCTCGGCCGGATCACGATCTCGCCCGTCTCGCCGGTGGGAAGCGGCGCACCGGCGTCGTCGACGATGCGCAGCTCGAGTCCGGGCTGCGGCCGCCCCGACGAGCCGGGCTTGGCCGGCCGGCAGGCGTCGCCCATCGTGGCCGGCATCACCTCGGTCTGGCCGTACATCGAGACGACGGCCTGGAGGCCGAAGCGTTCGGTGAAGGGCAGCCAAAGATCGGCCGGCATCGGGACGGCCGTCCACACCCGGGCCGGGTTGTCGTCGTCATCGGCCCGGCGGGCCTGGCTCCACAGCCAGTGGTGCATCGGGCCCAGCGTGCAGACCTGCGTGACGCCGTAACGGCGCACGGTGGGCCAGAAGCCCTCCACGGAGAACCAGCGGTCGAGGACGACAGGAGCGCCGACGCGCAGGGACGTCCACAGGTTGAGGGTCCAGGCCGCGGCGTGGAACATCGGGGTGCAGAGGTAGAAGACGTCGTCGGGCCGGACGTCGCGCCCCGTCGACGTGACCTCGATCCCGGCGTACCAGCAGGCATGGCTGAGCAGCACGCCTTTCGACCGGCCCGTCGTCCCGGAGGTGAGGAACACCGACGCCGGAGCGCCGGGCGTCACGTCGGCCGAGGGCGCCGGGCCTGCGGCGGCGGCGAGCTGCTCGGCGGCGGTGGACCCGATCCCGTCGAGCTCGCGAACGCCGGTGAGGGAGGCCGGGTCGCAGCCCACGGTGACGAGCCGGTTCACGCCCGACCCGGGAAGCGCAGCCAGGGCGCCGTCGAGGAACAGGTCGCCCACGACGAGGACCTCGGGGCGGAGGGTGGCGAGGATGCCCCGAAGGTAGGAGCCCCGGAAGGCGGTGTTCAGCGGCGTGTGCAGGGCTCCGAGCCGGATGAGGGCCAGGACCAGGAACACGTAGTCGGCGGAGTTCTCGAGCAGCAGGGCGACCCGGGTGCCCGGCCCGACACCGATCTCGGCCCATCCGGCGGCGAAGCGTTCCACCCGCTCGGCCACCGCGCCGAAGGTCCACGTCTTCCCGTCGCAGTGGATCCAGGGATCGTCGGGCCGGCGCTCGGCCTGCGCCGGCAGCAGGCGATTCAGAACCCCGTCGTCGTCACGTTCCACCGGGGGGATCGTAGGCTGAGGTCCGGGCCCGCCAGGCCTCCACCAGGGCGGCGTTCTGGGCCGGGGACGTGCCGTAGACGGCGAGCTCGTCGGCGCCGGCGTCCCGGAACGCCCGGAGGGTCTTCACGCACTCGGCGACCGAGCCGACGGCGGCGCTCTCCCTGACCCACTCCTCGGGGATCCGGCGGGCGACCTCGTGGAGCTGGTTGAGCCGGAAGGTCTGGTCGACGTTGGGCCGGCTCATCGACGCCAGCTGCTCGTGGCTGAGGACGGTGCGGATCACATCGGGGTCCCAGCCGTTGAGCTTCGTGTACGTACGGCCGAGCTCCGGCATGAACAGGTAGCCGACGAGCCGGGACCGGGTGACCTCCAGCGTGGTCGTCTCGTCGAGGTCGGGGGCCGTCACCACCGGGTGGCAGATCGTGATGGCGGGGTCGAGGTTGTGCTCCTCCCGCGCCTTGCGGATGGTGGTGACGGCCTTGCGGACCGCCTCCGGGGTGAGGAACGGGGAGAGCATGACGGCGTCGGCGATGCGGGCCGCCCAGCGGCAGGCGACCGGGCCGCCGACGATCAGGGCCCAGATGAGCGGCGGCGGGCCATCCAGCGTCTCGGCCATCCGGAGCGCCTCGAACGTGCCGACGGGTCCGTCGTAGGTGACCGTCTCGCCGGCCCACAGGCGGCGGACGATCGAGACGTAATCGGCGTACTCCTCCCAGCCGTAGACCGGCAGGCCCTGCCCCTTCAGGTGGCTGGCGATGCCGCGACCGAGCCCGAGGTTGAATCGGGGACCGTAGAGGGCGTGCATGGTGGCGCCGAGGGCGGCGGTCAGGATCGGCGGTCGGGTGGCCGGGATGATGGCGCCCGTCCCGATTTCGAGGCGGGTGGTGCGGGCTGCGACTCCACCCAGCAGTGCCCCGGCCTCCCGCAGGTCGTAGCGCTCGGCCACGAACAGCCGCTTGAATCCGAGGCGCTCGGCATCGGCGGCGTCGGTGAAGACCTGCTGGACATCCTTCACCCGTGACGTGAGGACGAAGGCGTTCAGGTCGGGGACGACCGCAGCCGGCCCCGGTTCGGCGTCCGACATTGCTGCCCTCCCGAGTTCGTGCGATATGGTATCGCAGATCCTGGAACAACGAGGGGATGGATCGCGATGGGTGAGAGCGGACCGGGTCCGGTGCGGCTCCTGGTGACCGGCCACGACCACGACGGACGGGCCACCGTGGCCGGGGACGGGCCCGTCGAGCCGATCGTGCTCCCGAGCGGAGCGGCGCTGCACCTGCTGTGGGGGCGGGATGAGGCCCCGAAGTTCCCTGACGACGGGCGGGCGTCGGACTACGACCTCTACTTCCCTCCGCCGGGTGGGTTCCGCTTCAGCCTGTTCACCGTGCCTCCGGCCGGTGACGGCCCGACGCTGGTGTCCCGGGGTACGCCGCCGCCGGACATCGGCCGGTACGTGAAGCCGGGCGGTGTCCACGTGACGCCCTCTGCCGACTGCGGGGTCGTCCTGTCCGGCGAGCTGTGGCTGGAACTCGAGGACGGCGCCGAGCAGCACCTGCGGGCGGGCGACGCCTTCGTGCAGAACGGAACGCGACACGCCTGGCGCAACCACGGCCCTGAGCCGGCGGTCATCGTCCTCTTTCTCGCCGGGGCCCACCATGCGGGGTTGCCCGAGGGCTGAATTGACCGCCGCTCCGTCTTCGCCGTAAACTTGCGATACGATATCGCAGGATCAACGGACACGTCGGGGGACACATGGCGACGACGGAAACCCACGAGGACCTGGCCGCCGGGGCGCTCCGCTATCTCGCCGAGCCGGCCTTCCGGGCCGACCCGCACGACTTCCTGGACCGGCTCCGGGCCACGGATCCCGTCCACCGGACAGCGGTCGGGGTGTGGCTGGTGACCCGCCACGCCGACGCTCTGGCCGTCCTCCGGGACGACGTGGCCTGGAGCCGCCGACGGGCGGCCGAGAAGCACGTCGTGGTCGACGACCCGCTGGCCCGGGAGATCTTCACCTCCCGCATGCTGTTCAACGACAAGCCCCAGCACACCCGGATGCGGCGCCTCGTGGCCGCCGCCTTCACCCCCGCCGGGGTGCGGCGCTGGCAGGAGGAGTTCACCCGCATCGCCGCGGAGCTTCTCGACGAGGTGGAGCCGAGAGGCGCCATGGACGCGGTGGCCGAGTTCGGCTACCCGTTCGCCGAGCGGATCATCTGCTTCATGCTCGGCGTCCCGTTGGAGGACCACACCCTCTGGGAACGGTGGGCCCAGCAGATGGTGGAGCCGCCGGCCGGGGGTGACATGGCCGCCTTCAAGGAGGTGGCGACCACCGCCACCCTGGAGTTCACCGACTACGTGAAGAACCTGGTCGGGAAGCGCCGGGGCCACGAGGGCGACGATCTCCTCAGCCGGCTGATGGCCGCCGAGGAGGAGGGCAGCCGTCTGTCGGAGAACGAGCTCGTGGCCATGACCTTCGAGCTGATCCTGGCCGGCCACGAGACGACGTCGAACGCCATCTCCAACGGGATGTGGCTGCTGCTGCGCCACCCCGACCAGCTGGCCCGGCTCCGCCAGGCACCGGAGGCCATCTCCGGTGCCGTGGAGGAGATCCTCCGCTACGAGTCACCGGCGCCGATGGCGCTGTCGCGGGTGGCCACCACCGACGTCGACCTCGGGGGAACGGTCGTCCCCGAAGGGGAGTCCGTCCTCGTGCTGCTGGCGGCGGCCAACCGGGACCCCGCCGTCTTCGACGACCCGCACCGTTTCGACGTCTTCCGGACCGACAACGAGCAGATCGGGTTCGGCACCGGCGGCCACTACTGCCTCGGCGCGGCGCTGGCCCGGATCGAGCTCAACATCGTCTTCCCCGCCCTGCTGGCCCGCCTCCCCGGGCTGCGGCTCGTCGAGACGGGGGAGCCACGGTGGAAGGCGCATCAGTTCTTCCGCACCCTCGAGTCGCTGGCCGTGGCGTGGTGAGGGGGCCACGGTGCTGACCGACACCGAACGCCGCGCCGCCGCCGATGCCCTGGCCGAAGCCGAGCGCACCGGCATCCCGATCGACCCGCTCACGACGCAATGGGCGGCGATCGACGTCGTCGACGCCTACGAGATCCAACTGGCCAACATCGCCGACCGTCTCAAGAGCGGCGCCCTCGTCCGGGGCCACAAGGTCGGGCTGTCGGCCCGGGCCATGCAGACCATGATGGGCGTCGACGAGCCCGACTACGGCCACCTCCTCGACGACATGTTCTTCTTCGAGGGCGACGCCGTCCCGGCCGGGCGGTTCCTCTACCCCCGGGTCGAGGTCGAGGTCGGGTTCGTGCTCGGAGCGCCGCTGTCGGGCCCGGCCTGCAGCGTGGCCGACGTGCTGGCCGCAACCGCCTTCGTCTGCCCGGCCATCGAGATCATCGACAGCCGCATCCGGGACTGGAAGATCCGCATCGCCGACACCATCGCCGACAACGCCTCGTCGGCCGGCGTCGTGCTCGGCGGGCGCCGCACCCCCCTGGCCGGGGTCGACCTCCGCACCATCGGCGCCGTCCTGCGCCGCAACGGCGAGATCGTCCAGACCGGCGCCGCCGGTGCCGTCCTCGGCAACCCGGCCACCGCCGTGGCCTGGCTGGCCAACACGGTGCACCGCTTCGGTGTCTCGCTCGAGGCGGGGCACGTCATCCTGCCCGGCTCCTGCACCCGGGCCGTCGACGTCCGGCCCGGCGACGTCGTCCGGGCCGACTTCGACGTCCTCGGGCCCGTGTCCATCCGCTTCTCCTGACAACCATCGGCTTCTCCTGACAAGAGGTGACCATGCCCCCCCGCTCCACGAGCAGAGTCCGCGCCGCCATCGTCGGGTCCGGCAACATCGCCACCGACCTGGCCGTGAAGCTCTCCCGGTCCGAGATCATCGAACCGACCTGGATGGTCGGGATCGACCCGAACTCCGAAGGCCTCAAGCGGGCCGCGGCGCTCGGGATGCTCACCACGGCGGACGGGATCGACTGGCTGTTCGACCAGCCGGAGCGGCCCGACATCGTGTTCGAGGCCACGTCGGCATCGGTCCACCGGGCCAACGCGCCGCGCTACGCCGAGGCCGGCATCCCGGCCGTCGACCTCACCCCGGCGGCCATCGGGCCCTACGTCGTACCGACGGTGAACCTCGACGAGCACCTGACCGCCCCCAACGTGAACCTCATCACCTGCGGCGGGCAGGCCACGATCCCGATGGTCCACGCCGTGGCCCGCGTCGTCGCCGTTCCCTACGCCGAGATCGTGGCGTCGGTGTCGTCGCGCTCGGCCGGCCCGGGCACCCGGGCCAACATCGACGAGTTCACCAGGACCACGGCCAGGGCCATCGAGACCGTCGGCGGCGCCGCCCGGGGCAAGGCCATCATGGTGCTCAACCCGGCCGACCCTCCGGTGATGATGCGCAACACGGTCTTCTGCGCTCTGCCCGAAGACGTCGACACCGGCGCCGTCGCCGACTCCATCGAAGAGATGGCCCGGGCCGTCGCCGCCTACGTCCCCGGCTACCGCCTGCGGGCCGAGGCCCAGTTCGACCCGGCGTCGAAGGCCACCAAGGGATGGGCCCGCGTCGCCGTCCTCCTCGACGTCGAGGGCGCCGGCGACACCTTCCCGCCCTACGCCGGGAATCTCGACATCATGACCGCCGCCGCCGCCCGGGTCGGCGAGCGGATCGCCACTGCCTTTTCGGGGG
>JAUZEY010000302.1 GCA_030838785.1 Actinomycetota bacterium
GGTCGAGCGCGGCCAACCGATCCTGGAGCTCGGCGGTGAGGGCGTCATCGGCCCCTTGGCTGGAGAGGAGCTCCGCCGCATCGCTGGAGCCGGCGTCGTCATCGACGGCCTCCCGGTCGGACCGCCCTACGGCGTCGGCCCCGCCCAGCAGGCGTACCACCTTGACCCGCTCCCGTTGAAGCAACGCTCGCGCCCGTTCGTCATCCATCGATCCTCCTCGCTCCCAGGAACCAGTTCGTCTGTTCACCCCGGCGCCGTCAGGGGCCCAGCGGTTCCCAGTGGTTCCCGGCGTCGGTCTCGTCGGGCCCGTCGAGCGACGCCGTTCTCCGGAGCCGTGAGGAGCGCCTCGGGAGGCTCGGGAAAGGCGAACTGCTCGTCACTCCGTCCGGCCACCGCCTGCTCCTTCACGTCGGATCGGCACACTCTAGGGCCGCCACCGGCCCAGCTTCGGGCCGCCGACCCAAACGGAGGGCCTGACACGCACCGCGGCCCGCGCCGATCACCAGGTCGGGCCGACAGGCGGACGTGTCGGCCGGTGACGAACCCCTGCTAGGCGCTAGGGGTTGTGGTGGTGGGTGCCCATGGCCGCGGTGGCGGTGCCCGCCGGCGCCTCGCCGGCCAGCTGGCGGGTCAGGGCGCCGAGGGCCGTCCGGAAGGCGCCGGTGGCGAGCTGCCAGTTGTGGGCGCCGGGGAGGACTGTCCTGGTGACGGCGATGCCGGCGGTTCGGGCGGCGGCGGCCAGCCGGGCGGCGACGTCGACGTGGGGACCGTCCGAGGCGCCGGTCAGGAACCATCCGTTGAGATCGCGGAACCGGTTGGGCCGCAGGAGGTTGGCCGGGTCGTGGGCGGCCATGGCGGCCCGGTCGCCGCCGTAGAGCTCGCGCAGGGTGTCGGGTTCAGATCCGACGTTGGGGGCCCAGTCGCCGGCGATGTCGACGAAGGTGCCATAGGCGTCGGGGTGGCGGACGGCCAGCTCCAGGGCGCACGTCCCGCCTTCGGAGAAGCCGGCGATGGCCCACCGTGACGGGTAGCGGGGGATGTGGAGTGTTTCGGAGAGGTACCGCGGTACGTCCACGGCGAGGAACGTCTCGGCCTGACCGGCGGGCCCGTCGACGCATTCCGTGTCGTTGAGGACGGATCCGTTGTGATCGACGAAGGCGAGGATCGGGGCCACTCCGTGGTGGCGGGTGGCGTAGGCGTCGGCGGTCTGGGCCGCGAAGCCGGCCCGGGGCCAGTCCTGCGGCCCACCGGGCGTGCCGCCGACCATGACGATCACCGGAAGCGTGGGCGGCGGCGAGTCGAAGAACGCCGGCGGGAGGTACAGCGTTCCCTGCCGGGCCGGGAAGCCGGACACCGTCGACGGGACGTCGAGCGGGGCGAGGACGCCGTGCATCGCGGCCGGGGTGGGACCCGCCGCCACCTCGGTGGCGCGCCGGGAATGCCCGGCGCCGCCGTCGCCCGCGCTCCTGTTGGCGGCCATGTCGGGCGCCATGGCGGGCGCCGCCCGGTCGGCGGCCGGTGCCGGCGCGCCGGACGCGACCGGGTCGGGTTCCGCCGCGGGGGAGGGTGCCGCCGCCGTGGTCACCGACGGCGGGGCCGGCGCAGCGTCGTCGCCGCCGGCGGAGTCCACCGGGGCGGTCGGCGGGTCGGCGGGCGGCGGGTCGGCGGTGTCCGGCCCCGGCGCGGTCGGGGCCGCTTCCGGCGCCGGTGGCGCCAGCGACGCCCGGCTGGCCTGTCGGGCCAGCACGTCGCTCAGGGCGCGGGCACTGATCTCGTGCTGCATCGGCCGGCCGAGCAGATCGCCCACCGTCGGCCAGTAGGCGTAGTGGGCGTTCATGAGGACCAGCGTCGAGGCGGCGGTCAGCGGAACAGCCGCCACGGCGACGATCCGGCGCCACCAGCGGGCATCGGGCCAACCGACGATCGCCACCGCCGCCGCGACCAGCACCTCTCCGGTCCAGACCAGGAAGCTCTTCGGGTAGTGGTCACGGACGATGCCCCGATGGTGGAGATACCACGCGGCGGCGGTGACGGCCGCACCGGCGAGGCTGACGACGACCGGCACGGTGGCGGCCCACCACCGCCGCCCACGGCGGGCCACGGTGACCACCACCGCGGCGACCGCCAGCGCCGGGACGGCGTTGACGACCCAGCCGTGGATGAGGGAGACGCCGTCCAGGGAGGTCATTTCCGACGATCCGTCAACCCGGCCCGTGCCGGCGCCGCCCCGCCGTTGCGGTCAACCAGCGTCGGCCGCGCCGCGGCCGCGCCGCACCGACGTGCCATGCCCGACGTGGCCCCCATGGGCCCAACCTACAAACGGGCGGATGAAGACCCGATGAGCGGTTTGTCCCCCCGCGGGCCGCTCCGGTCCGGTAGGGGCCTTCGCCGTGGCGCGCCGAAGGGTTGGGGCGGCGCCGGTCGAGGGGTCACCAGCCGTCGGCGAGGAAGCGGGCGATGGTGGGCAGCTGCGTCACCACGAGGTCGAACGTGTGGGCTCCGGGGGCGACGACCAGAGCCGGATGTTGGCCGGCGGCCTGGGCGAGGCGCTGGTAGCGCTGCGCCTCACCGGCGATCAGCGGGTGGTTCTCACCCGAGGCGGTCATGAGCAGGATGCGACTGGCGGCGCCGGCCGTGACGTGCTGGTCGGGGCTGTTGGCCGCCACCCACTCGGGGATGCGCCGTCCCATCTGGTCGGGGTCGTCGACGTGGTAGTAGCCGGCGACAGAGACGATCTGTCCGAACAGGTCGGCGTGACGGAGGCCGAGGTTCATGGCCCCGTAGCCGCCCATGGAGAACCCGGCCACCGCCCGGTGCGCCCGGTCCCGCCGGTGCCCGCCCTCGACGGCGGGGACGAGGCGGTTCACGACGTAGCTCTCGAGTTTCACCTGGCCGTCGACCGAGTCGGTCCACTCGGTGTCCGGCCGGCTGACGCTCTCGCCGTTCGGCGCCACCACCACGAACGGCTTCACCCCGGAGGCGAACAACTGCTCCAGGATGGCGGGGAGGCCGGAATCGGGCATCGACCGCTCGTTGCCGGGATACCCGTGGAGGAAATACACCACCGGCAGCTCGGCGGACTCCGCCACACCCGGCCGGTAGACCCAGAACTGGCGTCGTCGGCCGTCGCCGTCGCCCGACGGCATGGTGAAGAACTGCATCGTTCCCGGCCCGGGACGGTGCGGCCTCGTCGTGGTGGTGGTCGGCCGGCGGGTGGTCGTCGTCGTGGGTGGCGCCACGGTCGTCGTGGTCGCCGGCGCGATGGTGGTGGTCGTGGAGGCCACGACCACCGGCGCGGCGGTCACCGGCAGGGAGGCCGGCCCCGGGACCTCCGAACGGGCCGTAGCAGTCCGGACGAGAGCGGCCAGCCCGACGGCGAGCACGACGGCGCCGGCCACGCAGGCCGCCACCACCGGCGAGTTCCGTGTCCGGCGGCTGCGTTCAGGGTTGGCGGCGGGGGGCGCCGGCATGTCCTCTGGTTGGCGTCGCATCGTGTATCGAAGCCTTCGTCGGGGTCGGCGTGGGAGGCCCCGTCCATCGTCCCGGCCTCAACCGACGCGACGAACCACGACAGTCTGCTGCGCACCGTGCGGCTCCGTCACATTCTCGCTCCGGTGTGCCGGACCGATCGCCCGTGGGACCGGACGGCCCACCTCGAGGATGGAAGCTCCCTGAGCGCGTGATAATCGACATTATCCAGCATACGTGTCGCCGCCGCGGGCGGGGACCCAGGGCCCACCTTGGCCACGGCCCTCCTGATCAGACCTCTGTGCCCCGCCAGCAGCAGAGTCCCTGACCAGAAGGGCGTTGTCGCCGAAGGCCCGGTTGGCGAGCCGGGGGGACGATCGGGCTAGACGGGGGCCGGGGCGCTGGCGTCGATGGCCAGGATGCCCTGCCAGTCCAGAACACCGACGATGTTGTCGTCGTCGTCCATGAACTGGATCGGGCCGTGGTTGGTGAAGAAGAACACGCTGTCGCTGACGAAATTGGTCCAGTCGTGGATCATCCCGGTCGGTTCGTAGCCGTAGTCCCCGGCGACGGCGGTGATCCCGCCGGCCTTGGCGCCGCCCCGGACCTCCATCTCACCGGAGATCATGAGGTATTCACCCGCACCGAGGTGCAGGTGCCGGGGGAACCCGGAGCCGGCCGTGCACTGGAAGAGGACCGTCCAGGTCCCCGACTCCGAGCTCACCCGGAGCACCTTCATGTCGATCCCCGGAGCACCGGGGAAGGGCACCCAAGCCAGGTCGTCGGGATGGATGTAGGTGTCCTGGATCTGGGCGTTACGCATCTGGTCGAGGATCGTCTTCTGGTCGCTCACCGGCCGCCCCCTCTGCTCTTGGGCCTGTGCGGCGGATCGTAACAGTGGAAGGTCGGTCCGACCCCGGCCGGCGGAGGGCGACGTCGGAAACGTGATCCCCGTGGCCCACGACATGCGGACCTCGGACGTGGGGAGGACCTCGTGACGGTATCCGCAACCGTTGCGCGCCGCCCGGGGACAGCCTGAGATGGGAGACTGGCCGGGTGCCGATGCGCGAGGACTGCTGCCACTACGAGAGCCGCACCTACGACGACGGTGAGGTCGCCCGGTTCTGCACCCTCGATCTCGCTCCTGAGGCGCCATGGCGCTGCCCCGAAGGGTGCTCCCGGTACGAACGGATCCTGATGATCGCCTCCGACTTCGAGCGTGGATCCCTCGCCCACGCCCCGCCGGTGGAAGAAGAACCCGCCGGCCCGGTCGAAGACACCGTCGATGTCCTCGCCGATGCCGAGGCCATCGTGGCCGCCGCCATCCCCGACGTCGTCGCCGAGATCGATCGGGAACGGGCGCCCTGGTGGACGCGACTCCTCCGCCGCCGGCGTGACGGCGGCGACGACTTCCGACTCAGCGACCGGTAGCTCCCCTTCCTCGACCGCGCCGTCGGCGACGGCCACCGCGCCGTGACCCCGCAGCCCCCCGCATGAACCGTCACCGGGTCCTGTCCCGGCCACTGCCCGATGGGTTGGTCCTCCGGCGGTACGCGTCAGCGGAATAGCTATGCTCCGAATATCCATTTCAAAGTCATTGTCGGCTCCCCGCCAGCGGGAACCTCGGCGATGCTCTTTGTCGGTAACACCCAAGCTCGATTTGGAGCCGCAACGTGGAGGGCGACATCATTCAGAAGCCGCAGGCAGTTCGGAAAGCAAGAACCCAGGCAACGAAG
>JAUZEY010000314.1 GCA_030838785.1 Actinomycetota bacterium
CTATGGAGCTCCGCCACCTCCGGTACTTCATCGCGGTCGCCGAGGAGCTGCACTTCCGGCGAGCCGCCGAGCGCCTGCACATGTCCCAACCGCCGCTGAGCCAGCAGATCAGGGCGCTCGAGAACGACGTCGGGGTCCAGCTCCTGGTCCGGGACCGGCGGGGCGTGTCGCTCACGACCGCGGGCAGGGCGTTCCTGGCGGAGGCCTACAACGTCCTGGGGGCGGCCGACCACGCCGTCGCCACCGCTCGCCAGGTCGCCCGCGGGGACCTGGGCGATCTGTCGATCGGGTTCGTGGGCTCCGCGATGTACGGATTGGTGCCCGAGCTCCTGCGCGCCTTCGGCGAGGAGCACCCCGCGGTGCGCGTGCGCCTGCGCGAGATGGGATCCGCCGCCCAGATGCCGGCACTGCAGACCAGGGAGATCGACATCGGCTTCCTCCGCCCGCCCGTGGCGGCCGAGGGCGTCACGGTGGAGACCCTGTTCGAAGAGCCGCTCGTCGTCGCGCTGCCCGCCGACCATCCCCTGGCCGGGACGGCCCGCGTGGATGTCCGGCGCCTGCGGGACGAGGCCATCGTGGGCCTCTCTCCCGTCGACGCGCCCGGCATGTACGCGGCGACGGAGGCGACGCTCGCCGCTGCCGGCGTCGCGCCCCACGTCGTGCAGACGGTCACCGAGCTGCCGACCGCGGTCGGCCTGGTCGCCGCGGGCCTCGGGGTGACGCTCGTTCCGGCCTCACTCGTCAGCCTCAACCGGACCGGTGTCGTCTATCGCCCGCTCAAGGGCCGGGCGCACATGATCCGCCTCGCCGTCGGCTACCGCTCCCGGAGCCAGCCGCCCGTCGTCCGGGCGTTCCTGGATCTCGCGCGGCGCTCCCGCTGAGCGGTCCCGCGGCGGAGCCGTTCAGGTGGCGCTCAGGAGGCCTGTGCCACCCTCGGCCCCATGAGTACCACGACGCAGCAGGGCACCCTCGGCCGCCGCCGGCAGCTCCTGAACAAGGTTCCGGAAGTCACGATCTACTTCTGGATCATCAAGATCCTCTGCACGACGGTCGGCGAGACCTTTGCCGATTACCTGAACGACAACCTCGGCTTCGGCCTGACCAACACGACGTACGTCATGAGCGGCGTCCTGGTCATCGGGCTGTTCTTCCAGTTCAGGCTCAGGAAGTACGTCCCAGGGGTCTACTGGCTGGCCGTCGTCCTCATCAGCGTGGTGGGCACGCTCATCACCGACAATCTCACCGACCACTTCGGCGTCAGCCTGTGGGTCACGAGCATCCTGTTCGCCATCGCCCTGGTCATCACGTTCGCAGTCTGGTACTCGAACGAGCGGACGCTGTCGATCCACAGCATCTACACGACGAGGCGTGAGGCCTTCTACTGGCTCGCCATCCTGTTCACGTTCGCCCTGGGCACCGCCGCCGGAGACCTGGTGGCCGAACAGCTCAACCTCGGGTACTGGAAGTCGGCACTGATGTTCGCGGCGGTGATCGCGCTGGTCGTCGTGGCGTGGAAGTACGCCCGGCTGAACGCGGTGCTCGCCTTCTGGCTGGCGTACATCCTCACCCGGCCCCTCGGGGCCTCCATCGGCGACTTCCTTTCGCAGCCGACCGCCGACGGGGGTCGCGGCCTGGGTACGGCCGGCACGAGTGCCATCTTCCTGGTCACGATCCTGGCCCTGGTCATCTACCTGGTCCGGAGCAAGAAGGATCAGCTTGTCGTCCCCGTCTGAGCCGGCGCGACCCGTAGCACC
Organism: Actinomycetota bacterium; assembly: GCA_030838785.1. GTDB lineage: Bacteria > Actinomycetota > Acidimicrobiia > IMCC26256 > BP-133 > BP-133. The sequence continues at coordinate 1,755 of JAUZEY010000314.1, forward strand.
CTGACACGTGCTGCACTGGCTCGACCCGACCCATCTCATCAACACCTTCGGCGTGGTCGGCCTCGTGGCGGTCATCTTCGCCGAGTCCGGCCTGTTCTTCGGCTTCTTCCTCCCGGGTGACTCGCTCCTGGTCACCGCAGGACTCCTCGCCTCGACGAACCGGCCGGGCTCGGTGCACCTCAACATCGCCCTGGTCCTGGTCGGCGCTGCCGCGGCCGCGGTGGCCGGCGATCAGGTCGGCTATGTCTTCGGGAGCCGCGTGGGACGGAGCCTGTTCAGCCGGCCGAAATCACGCCTGTTCCGGCCCGAGCACCTGCACCGTGCGCACGCGTACCTCGAGGAGCGGGGGTCACGCATGATCGTGCTGGCCCGCTTCGTGCCCGCGGTTCGCACCTTCACACCCATCGTCGCCGGCGCCAGCGACATGCCCTACCGGCTCTTCGTCCCTTACAACGTGATCGGCGGCGTGCTGTGGGGCGTAGGCCTGCCCCTCGCCGGGTACACCCTCGGATCGAGGGTGAACCACATCGACAGGTATCTCGTACCTATCGTCGTCGTCGTGATCCTGGCCTCGCTCGTCCCGGTGGCGATGGAACTACGCCGTGCCCGCCGGGATCGGACAACGCCGGTCACGCCGACCGTGCCATGACGTCGCGCCCGAGATGCGCCGGCGGACTGTGAGGCGCTCCCCGTGAGCCTCGCAGTGCCGTCCGGGCCGGCACCCGATGCTCCGGGCCGGCGCATCGCCCTCGGGTACCTGGCGCCGGCGACGGCGGCGGTGCTGGCCACCGCAGCCGTGCTCGCAGGCTGGCACGGAGTGGACCTGCCCGCCGCGCTCTACCGGGTCGGACTGTTCCATCGCGCCGGGCTCACGCTCTGGGACAGCCAGTGGTACGGCGG
>JAUZEY010000321.1 GCA_030838785.1 Actinomycetota bacterium
ACTGGAAGAGGTTGGCGAGTACTTCAACCTCACCCGAGAGCGGATCCGCCAGATCGAGGCCCGGGCGATGTCGAAGCTGCGGCACCCGTCCTCCGACACCGGCGCACGGGACCTGCTCGCCGTCTGATCTTCCAAGACGCAACGTGTGAAACGGCCGCCCTGTTGGGCGGCCGTTTCGCGTTCGAGCGGAGGTGGCAGGAATCGAACCCACCGGACGGGGATCACCCGTCCCACTCGTTTTGAAGACGAGGGGGCCCACCAGGCGCCCGTTCACCTCCGGGTCTTGTGTTAGCAGGTTAGAGTTCCCCGGTCACCCCCGCTCCCCCGGAGGAGGTCCGGATGAAGAAGCTCATGCTGCTCGTGATCGTGCTCGCCCTCGGCGCCGTCGTGGCCAAGAAGAAGATGGCGGCCTAGGTAATCAGCCAGTCTGCGAACGAGCCGGCGAACAGCGCCGGCGCTCCCCCCGTATGCCAGAAGAGCACCGGGTGGCGGTCGGTGAACCGGCCCTCCCGGATCCAGCCGATCAGGCCGGCCGTGGCCTTGCCGGTGTAGACGGGGTCGAGAATCAGGCCCTCGAGCCGTGCCACGGCGCCAAGGGCCTCCAGGCACTCCGGCGTCGGCTTTCCGTAGCCGGCGCCGAAGCGCGCGCGGCCGGCCTCACCCCCGATGGCCGAAGGCGAGGCGGTTCCCGAACACCAGCCGGGGCTTCTGTCGGTGCTGGGCCCAGCGATAGCCGGCCACCCCGAGGCCGACCGCGGCCAGCACGCCACCGACCGCCGCCGTCGGAGCGGGGCCCGGCGTCGGCACCCGCCGGCGCAGCCGGACGGGCTGATCGAACTCCCGGATCTCCCATTCCTTCTGCCGGGCGAGCCGGGCGAGCTCCCGGTCGGGGTTGACCGCCACCGGATGGCCGACGAGCTCGAGCATCGGGGCGTCAGTGATGGAGTCGGAGTAGGCGTAGGAGCGGGCCAGGTCGATGCCGTCGCGCTCGGCGGCGTGGCGGATGGCCGTCGCCTTGTGAGGGCCGTAGGCGTAGAACTCGAGCTCGCCGGTGTACCGGCCGTCGTCGTCGACGCAGGACCGGCTGGCGATGCACTCGTCGACGCCGAGGTACTCGGCGAGGTGGGAGACGATCTCGATCGGCGACGACGAGACGAGGAAGATCTTGCGCCCGGCGTCGAGGTGCTCCTCGAACAGCTCGAGGACCTCGGCGTAGATGATCGGGGCGACGATCTTCTCGAACGTCTCCCGGACGATGCCGGTGACCTCCGCCTGCTCCCAGCCTCTGGTGACCGACAGCATGCTGTCGCGGGCCCGCTCCATCCGGGCCTCGTCGGCACCCCGCAGCCGGTAGATGGCTTGGTTGTAGGCGCTCTTCAGCAGGGCTGAGCGGGACAGCAGACCCTGCCGGTAGAGGGGCCGGCCGAAAGCCAGGAGCGAGCTCTTGGCGATGACGGTCTTGTCGAGATCGAAGAAGGCGGCCTCCATAGGAGTCCGTCAGCATAGGAGCCCTCGCGCCTTATTCGATTGCGGCCCCGTGAACGCCGTAGGTACGGTGCCCCACCGGCTCTTCCCCCTTCCGCTACTTGCGCCGCGCGCCCGTTGGACGGTGCGCTTCTCGAAGGGGGCCGTTCCGTGTTACTCGCTCTCTGGTCGCCGAAGGGCGGCTCCGGCACCTCCGTCGTCGCCGCCTCGATCGCCCTCGTGGCCGCCGGCCGGGCCGAGGCCCGCCTCGCTGACCTCGGTGGCGACCAGCCCGCCATTCTCGGCCTCCCTCCGCTATCAACTGCCGTTCCCGGCCGTGGGTTGTCGGCATGGTTGGCGGCGGGTGCCTCGGCGCCGACGGAATGGCTCGACGCCATGGCCGTCCCCGTCGTCCCCCGCTTGTCCCTGCTTCCGCTGGGCGACGACGCGCCGCCCGGCGCTCCCGAAGCCGGCGCGGCGCTGGGGGTGGCGCTGCGCGACAACGGCCTGACCGTGCTCGATGCCGGGGCCGGTCCGAGCCCGGCCGCCCGGGGAGCGGTGGAGGTCGCCGACACCGCCCTGATGGTGATCCGGCCCTGTTACCTGGCCCTGCGGCGGGCGGTGGTCGATCCACGGCTCGGCCCGTCCTCCGGGGCGATCCTGGTGGAGGAGCCCGGTCGGGCCCTCGATGCCTCTGACGTCGCCGCCGTGCTCGGGCTTCCGGTCGTCGGCCGGTTCCCGGTGCGGGCCGATGTCGCCCGGGTGGTCGACGCCGGCGTCCTGCGCGACCGGCTGCCGGCGCCGCTGGCGTCCCCGGCCGCCCTGCTGCTGGACGGTCTCGCCGACGCCCGGGGGAGGTGGGCCGCGTGAGCGGCTGGGCCGGGCCGGGGGCCGGGGTGGGCGGTGTCAGCCAGGCGCTCGACGCCGGCGGGCTCGAAGGGCTGCTGGCCGATCCGGACGTGTCGGAGATCCTCCTCAACGGGGGAGGGCGGGCGTTCGTCGAGCGGGCCGGGCGGCTCGAACCCGTCACCGTCGACCTCGACGAGAGCGGCGTCCGCCGCGTGGTGGAGCGGGTCATCGCCCCGCTCGGCCTGCGGCTCGACCGCGCCTCGCCCATGGTCGACGCCCGGCTGCCCGACGGTTCCCGGCTCCACGCCGTCCTCGCCCCGGTGGCGGTCGACGGCACGTGCGTGGCCATCCGCCGCTTCGGCGCCGCCCGGCGCCGGCTGGAGGACTTCAGCCTGGCGCCGGCCGGGGCCGATCTCCTCCGGTGGGCGGTCGGGGCGGGCTGGAACCTCCTCCTCTCGGGCGGCACCGGCGCCGGAAAGACGACGCTCCTCAACGTCCTCGCCGGCGAGGTGGAGCCGGGGGTGCGGATCGTGACGATCGAGGAGACCGCCGAGCTGGCCCTCGATCAACCCCACGTCGTGCGGCTCGAGGCACGGCCGGCCAATGCCGAAGGCGCCGGAGCGGTGCCGGTCCGGGCGCTCGTCCGGGCCGCCCTCCGGCTCCGGCCCGACCGCCTCGTGATCGGCGAAGTCCGGGGCGGAGAGGCGTTCGATCTTCTCCAGGCGCTGAACACCGGGCACTGCGGCTCGCTCTGCACCATCCACGCCAACGGGCCGGGCGACGCCCTGACCCGCCTCGAGAGCCTGGTCCTGCTGGCCGGGGTCGGCCTCCCGGTCGATGCCATCCGGGCCCAGATCCGCTCTTCGGTCGACGCCGTCGTGCACGTGGTCCGCCACCCCGGGGGCCGGCGGGCGATCGAGGCCATCGCCGAACTGTCCGGCCCCACCGGCCTCCGCCCCCTCTACCCGGTGGCGTCGGAGTGCGCTGTTCCGGCCCGCCCTCCCCGGCTCGCCGGCGTCCCTCCGTTCGATGCTGGTCAGCCGGGATGATTGCCTTTCGGGTGGTCAGGCGGGCGGTGGCTGGGCTTCGCCGGCGGCGGCGGGATGCGGTCCTCGTCGCCGCTCTGCCCGACGTTCTCGATCGGGTGGCGGGCGGTCTGCGGACGGGGGCGGGGGCACTCGTGGCCCTGGCCGATGCCGCCGCCGGCGCCGATGTTCCCCCGCTGTTGGCGTTCGATCTCGGCCGAGTGGTGGAGTACGCCGGCGATCGGGGGCTCGGGCCGGCGCTGGCTCGTTGGGCCGAGGAGCGTCCACTGCCGGCCGTGGCGGCCGTCGCTGCCGCTCTGGAGGTCACCGCCGGGGCGGGCGGGCCGGCCGCGCCGGCGCTGGAAGGGTTGGCTGCCGGCCTGCGCGATCGGCACGACGCCACCGGCGAGGTCGCCGCCCTGTCGGCCCAGGCCCGCCTGTCGGCCGTCGTGGTCGGTGCCGCCCCCGCCGTCTCCCTCGCGCTCTCCCTCCTCGCTGACCGGCGGGTGGCGCCCACGCTGGTCGGCACCGCCGC
>JAUZEY010000341.1 GCA_030838785.1 Actinomycetota bacterium
AAGGGAACGCCGAGCAGGTCCCAGACCTCCCGTTCGGGCAGCTCCGTGCCGGAGTAGACCTCGAAGAGACTCTCCACCGGCTCGCCGTCGCCGGCCTGGCAGATGAGCCGGATGCGCCGGTTGCGGGGGTGGGAGAGGAAGTTGGCCACCACCTCGAACCGTTCCCGGTCGACGCCCGGGGGAAGCGGCCGATCCGGTCGGAGCAGCTGATCGACGGCCGTCAGGTCGGAGCACTGGGTGAACTGCTGCTCCTCCTTCAGGAACCGGACGGCCTCCCGCCAGGCATCGCGGGGGATGTGGACGACGCTCTGCCCATGGGAATCGACCGCCACGGCGCCCTTGACGTGTTCGACGACGGCATCGGCCACCGGGTCCTTGTGCATTTCTTCACGAGTGCCATCGTCAGGGATCGCAGTGTCGGTCATAGCAGAGGGAAACGTCTCGCTTCTCAGGCCGGCCGGGAGACCGGCTCGTCGATCTGTAGACCCGCGCCCTCGCCGGGGCGGCGGAGAATCTGACCGGAGCGGATGAGCTCGTGGAGGGTGAGAATGCCGTGCATCAGGGTCTCGGGGCCGGGGGGGCAGCCGGGCACGTAGACGTCGACCGGGACGACCTCGTCAACCCCCTGGACGATGGCGTAGTTGTTGAACATCCCGCCGCTGCTGGCGCAGACGCCCATGGAGATGACCCATTTGGGCTCGACCATCTGGTCGTAGATCTGGCGGAGCACCGGTGCCATCTTCTGGCTCACCCGGCCGGCCACGATCATGAGGTCGGCCTGGCGCGGGCTGGCCCGGAACACCTCCATGCCGAACCGGCTGAGGTCGTAGTGGGCGGCGCCGCTGGCCATCATCTCGATGGCGCAACAGGCCAACCCGAAGGTGGCCGGCCACACAGAGTTGCGACGGGCCCACTTGACGAGGTCTTCGATGCGGGTGGTCAGGATCCCGGAGTTGAGCCCCTCGAGACCCATCAGGCCGCTTCCTTCGTCGTGTCGGTGCCTGTCTTGTCGGTGCCCGTCTTGCCGGTCCCGGGCCAGGTCGACGTCCGCAGGATGGGGGCACCGGCGAACTCGCTCATCTTCCTCGCCGGGCCCCAGTCGAGAGCGCCCACCGATAGGACGTAGGCGAAGGCCACCACGACGCTGAGGAGGAAGACGCCCATCTCGACCAGCCCGAACAACTCCAGCCGGCGGAAGATCACCGCCCAGGGATAGAGGAAGACGAGTTCGATGTCGAAGACGATGAAGACCATCGCCACCAGGTAGAACTTCACCGGGAAGCGCTCGGCCGGCTCGTACTCGGGGACGATCCCGCATTCGTAGGGGGCCAGCTTGGCCGCCGTCGGCCGTGTGGGGGCCAGGAAAGTCGACGCGAGAAAGGACCCGGCCGCGAACACCGTGGCCAGGATCAGCATGACCAGGATTGGGAGGTAATCCGTCAAGCGCCGAGAGGCTATATCGCCCCGGAGCGGCACCGCGCAACGGGCCTGTGAACCCTCGATGTCAACGGCCGGGACTACGGCTCGGGGCCGAAGGCGACCAGTTTCTCCAGGGTGCGGTAGACCGCTTCCGCCGGGCCGAGTTCGTCGGGCCGGAGAAGGTTCGACATGATCCGCAGCACCCACTCCATCAGGGTCTTGGAGTGCATCCCGATCCTGGTCAGCTCGGCCATCACCGCCGGGTTGCCGATGGCCCGGACGAACACCCGGGCCACCCGGAAGTAGAGGCCGTAGACCTCCTCCAGCCGCTCGGGGTAGCGGGCCAGGGCGAGGCCGTCACCAGTCCGGAGGGCCTCGTCGAGCGCCTCGGCCGCCATCCGGCCGGTCTCGTAAGCGTAGGCGATCCCCTCGCCGTTGAAGGGGTTGATCGCCCCCGAGGCGTCGCCGGCCACGAGCCAGGTGGGCCCGGCCGACGGGTGGACCGAACCGCCCATCGGCAGGCGGCCGCCGGTGGGCGGGCCGACTGCCGTCTCGGGCCGGATCTCCCAGCTCGGCGGGGCCATGGCCATGAAGGCGTCCATCAGGTGGGAGGTGTTGACGGACTTCCAGCCCTGGAAGGTCGACAGCAGCCCGACGCCCACGTTCACGGTGCCGTCCCCGACGGGGAAGATCCACCCGTACCCGGGCAGGGCCGCGCCCGCCCGGTCCCGCAGGTCGAGGTGGCTCTCGATCCACGGCTCGTCGTGACGGGGGGAGCGGAAGTAGCCCCGGATGGCCATCCCGAGGGGGTAGCGGCGGCTCCGGGCCGTCCCCAGCGCCCGCCCGAACCGGGAGTTGGCGCCGTCGGCCACCAGGAGATAACGGCCCCGGACGGCCTCCGTCGTGCCGCTCTCCTTGCGGTGGACCACCGCACCCGTCACCAGCCCGTTCTCCACCAACGGCTCGGTGGCCTCGGTGGCTGGCCACAGGGTGGCGCCGGCCTTGACGGCCTGGTCGGCCACCATCTCGTCGAGGTTCCGGCGAGTCACGACGTAGCCGTAGGACGGGTAGTCGGCATGGCTCGGCCACTCCAGCTCGAGGGTCAGGCCGTGGGCCTTCGACCGGAGGCCCACGAACCGGTGGTATTCCTCCAACCGGTCGGCGAGGCCCATCTCGTTGAGCTGGCGGACGGCGCGGGGCGTCAGCCCGTCACCGCAGGTCTTCTCCCGGGGGAAGCGCTTCTTCTCCACGACGACGACGTCGTGGCCCGCTTCGGCCAGCCAGTAGGCGGCCGACGCACCGGCCGGTCCCCCACCCACCACCACGACGTCGAAGCGGTCCATCAAGGCATCTTCGCCGTCTGTTCCCGGCGGCACAAACGGGGCCTCCCCCGCCTCAGGCCGGCGTTCGAACTGCCGGGTCGGCTGGGAAGTAACGTGGCCATCGTGATTCCGGGGGGCCGCTCACGATTTTCGGGCTGTACTCCGGTAGAATCTGACTTTGTGCAAACGTTCACGAGGAGCCGGGTGCGGTGGTTGCGGTACTCGCGTCACTGAGAAACGTCTTCGCTCTCCGGAACTTGTCGCAGGAGCCGGGGCGCTTCTTCATCTCGCTCCTGCTCACCGTCGCCTGCGGCGCCGTCTTCATGCGGCTCGTGAAGCGCCCGAAGTCTGAGCTGCCGGCCACCTGGGCCCAGTCGATGGTCGGCGCCCTGGCCGTGTTCGCCCTGTTCCTGCTCGTCTACGGCGTGGTGCCCCACGAGTGGCTGACCTGGGCCGACTCCAAGCTCGGTCTCCGGGAGGACAAGATCCTCCTCGACACCAGACCCATCAAGTTCTCCGGCCGGGCCCTGCGCGACATCGTCGCCGCCACGCTCTACATCGTCTTCCTCGGCTTGAACACCGTGATGTGGATCATGTGGCAGAAGCGGGGTACCGCCAAGCCGAAGCCCGCACCGGCCACCGCCACCCCTGAGCCGGCCGGAACCTCGGCCTTCTCCCGCCCTGTGACCAAGAAGGACTGACGCGACACCCGTCATGGCCAAGACCGACGCCAACCCGCCGATGCCCGAGTTCGCCACCTCCTATCAACTGCAGGAGGTCGACCCCGCCTGGCTGGTGTCGGCGGTCAAGCCGAAGCAGTTCCTCCACATCGACCAGGCGGAGTGCATCCTGTGCGAGGGCTGCGTCGACATCTGCCCCTGGAAGTGCATCCACATGCTCTCGGTCAACGCCATCGAGGAGTCGGTGGGCACCGAGAAGCCGGGGGACGACCCCGGCGACCATGTGTTCTTCGTGGTGGACGAGGACGTCTGCACCCGCTGCGCCCTCTGCGTCGACCGCTGCCCGACCGGCGTCATCATCCTCGGCAAGACTGTGGCCGGCTCAGTGCCCGGCGACCCGCATCAGCGCGACAACCGGCACGGCTACGCCTACGGAGTACGGTTCTGACGCTTTTCTTCTGGGCCCGCTAAGGAGGGAGACGGGTGGCGAGCGGTAACGGCAACGGGCACGGCCTCAAGGGCAAGATGCTCGAGTCTGCGGAGAAGATGAAGGGCTCGCAGGCCTGGAGTTCCATCTTCCGGCCCGGCTCGTTCTTCCGGAAGGGCTACACGGACAGCCCCCGGAACCGGTCCTACGTGATCATGAACAGCGTGCTGTACCACCTTCACCCGGTGAAGGTGAAGCGGCACGCCGTCAAGGTCTCCTACACGCTCTGCCTGGGCGGGCTCTCCTTCTTCCTCTTCATCCTGCTCACCGTGACGGGCATCTTCCTGATGTTCTTCTACCGGCCGACGTCGGTGAACGCCTGGCACGACATCAAGACGCTGGAGACAGCGGTCACCTTCGGCTCGTTGGTCCGGAACATGCACCGATGGGGAGCGCACCTCATGGTGCTTTCCGTGTTCCTCCATATGAGCCGGGTCTTCTACCACGGCGCCTACAAGCCGCCCCGGGAGTTCAACTGGGTGGTCGGCGTCATGCTGCTGCAGTTCACGCTGCTGCTGTCCTTCACCGGCTACCTCCTCCCCTGGGACCAGTTGGCCCTCTGGGCGGTGACGGTGGGGACGAACATGATGGGATACACCCCGGTCTTCGGGAACCAGGTGCGCTTCGTCCTCCTGGGGACCAAGGAGATCGGCACCGAGACGCTGCTCCGGTGGTACACCCTCCACGTGCTCATGCTTCCGTTCGTCGTCGTGATCTTCATGGCCATCCACTTCTGGAGGGTCCGGAAGGACGGCGGCATCTCAGGACCGCTCTAGGTCGGGAGAGGACGAGACCATGCCCGGCGAGGTTCCCGAACATCTACTGAAGAGGAGCGCCGAGCGCCGGCGGGCCCTGGGGCTGCCGGTGCCAGGCGAAGAGGGCGGCGCACCGCCGGAGGACGCCCCCGAGGCGCCCGCCGCCGGCGCGCCGGCCGACGCGCCCGCGGCCGAGGCTCCGGCGGCGGCCGAGGGCGGCGCGCCCGAGGCCCGCCCGACCGGCGACCCCGACTCCAAGATCCCGGCCCACCTCCTGGCCCGGTCCGCCGCCCGGCGCGCCGCCAAGGAGGGCGGCGAAGCCCCCGCCGCCGGCGGAGCAGGGGCCAAGGCCCCCGCCGCCACCGGAGGACGGGCGGCCGCCGCCACCGCCACCGCTCCCCCGTCGACCGCCACCGGGCCCGGGGGTCACACCCAGCGGCTCCTCACCGTCGTCAAGGCCGGATCCATCCAGCAGACCCGGGCCGAAGCCCAGGACAAGGTCCACGTCTGGCCTCATCTCCTGGTCGGCGAGTTCGTGTCCCTCCTCAGCCTGATGGCGCTGGTGACGATCTTCTCCGCCCTCGTCCGGGCGCCCCTACTGGAACAGGCCAACTTCAACCAGACGCCGAACCCGTCGAAGGCGCCCTGGTACTTCCTCGGCCTCCAGGAGCTCCTCACGATCTGGCACCCGATGGTGGCCGGCGTGACGATCCCCGGCATGGGCCTCATCGTGCTGATGATGGCGCCCTACATCGACAAGAACCCGGCCACGAAGCCGAGCGACCGCAAGTTCGCCATCTGCATCTTCACGCTGTTCCTGATGTTCTGGGCCGTGCTCGTCATCATCGGATCGTTCTTCCGGGGTCCGGGCTTCAACTTCGTGTACCCCTGGAAAGTCGGCACGTTCTTCGACCTCTAACGCTTACGAGGAAGCCCCCCGATGGAAGCGAAAACTGTCCTCCTGATCGCCATACCGGTGCTGCTGGTGCTGGCCGCGCTGCTGGCCATCGCCACCACCGTGTCGCGCCAGCGCTCGGCCACCGGGTCGCTGACCAAGGAGGCCCGCAAGGCCGACCGCTCGGGATCGGGCGCGGCTCTCGCCACCACTGACGAGACCGCCGAGGGCCGGGCCCGTTCCAGCGAGACCCGCCAGAGCCTGGAACCGGCCGGGGCCGGCAAGCCGGTGGTCACCGCCGTCGGCGGTCTGATCCGCTTCGGGGATGCCCCGGCCGACCCCGAGACCCTCGGGGTGAACCGGCGCCAGTTCTTCAACCGGAGCATCGTGGCCGCCCAGAGCCTCGTCCTCGGGAGCTTCAGCCTGGCGATCATCGGCTTCCTGTGGCCCAGCCTCTCCGGCGGGTTCGGCGGCAAGGTCAAGGCCGGCGACATCAAGGACATCCTCGCCACCATCGCCGAGAAGAAGCTGCCGTTCTACGTGCCGGAGGCCCGGGCCTACATCAACCCCTATCCCGAGTCCGCGTTGCCGGCGGCCAAGAAGGTGTACTCGGCCGCGATCCTGCCGGAGATGCAGGCGGGGATCGTGGTGCTCTTCCAGAAGTGCGTCCATCTCGGGTGCCGGGTGCCGTGGTGCCAGACCTCCCAGTGGTTCGAATGCCCCTGCCACGGCTCGAAGTACAGCCGGGTCGGCGAGAAGAAGGGCGGCCCGGCCCCCCGAGGCCTCGACCGCTTCCCGGCCGACGTCACAGGCGGCCAAGTGACGATCAACACCGGGATTGTCATCCAGGGCCCGCCGATCGGCACGAACACCACCGGCCAAGAGGCTGAGGGCCCGAACTGCGTCTGATGCGCCAGTTGACGAGAGGCCCATCGATGAGAGGGACCGCGTGAAGCTGCACAACATCCTGTTCTGGGTCAACGGCATCGCCCTGATCGTCTTCCTGGTCGTGGTGATCCTGGGCTCGCGGCGGCGCAAGCCGGCCGCGCCGCCGAACCTCACGCCGTACTACGACGACGAGACCATGGAGGGCCCCAAGCTCGAGCGGTTCCTCGGTGCCGCCGTCATCTTCTCGGCCATCCTGGCCGCGGCCCTGCCGGCCTATTGGCTGCTGGAGCCGGGCCGCCAGAAGAAGATGGACAAGGACTTCCTGGCCGACTCCGTCGAGCGGGGGATGTTCCGCTTCGCCAAGGCCGGGACGGTGCCCCCGAGCGAGGTCCTCAACCTGGAGTGTGCCCGCTGCCACGGCGCCAAGGCCGAGGGCGGCGCGGCCACCTTCCTCCTCCAGCCCAGCCAACCGGGCGAGCTGGCCAAGACGGTGTCGTGGACGGCGCCGTCCCTCAACGACGTGCTCCTCCGCTTCAGCCCCGACGAGGTGACGCAGATCATCACCTACGGCCGGCCCGGCACGCCGATGCCGGCCTGGGGTCTGGCCGGCGGTGGCCCGCTTCCCGACCAGCCGATCGAGGACCTGGTCAACTACCTGCAGTCGCTGCAGCTCACTCCGGCAGAGGCGATGAAGCGCAACACCGCCAAGGCCGATCAGATCATGAAGGACAACCCGGGGATCTCCGAGGGCCAGGCCCTGTTCATGGCCGCCTGCGCCCGCTGCCACACCAAGGGCTGGTCCTACGGCCAGCCGCAGGTCATGGGTGGAGGTGGCGCCTTCGGTCCGAACCTGACCAACGGCGTGACGCTGCGACAGTTTCCGCCGTTGTCCGGCGGGGTGGCCAAGCACGTCGAGTTCGTGACGACCGGGTCCGACTTCCAGAAGCCCTATGGCACCCAGGGCATCGGCTCGGGCCGCATGCCGGGATTCGGCCAGGAACTCTCGGCCCGTCAGATCGACGAGATCGTCATCTACGAGCGCACTCTCTAGGAAGGAAGGACGGACGGACATGGGTCTCGGGATCCTGGCCGCAGAGGCGACGAAGCACCTCGACCTCATCGGGAGGCTGCGCGGCTACTTCATCGTCGTCTTCGCCGTGGGCCTCTTCTGCGGCTCGATCTTCCTGCTGCTGTCGACCAACCTGGGCGCCCGGCTCGGGTTCCTGATCGCGTTCGCCTCGCTCAGCGGCTTCCTGATGCTCCTCGGGCTGATCTGGTTCACCAACCTGACACCGCTCAACGCCCTCCACGGCCCGCCACCGCACTGGGTCGTGAAGGAGGTCGTCGACGACCCGGCCCAGGCCAAGACCGAGAAGGCCCGCACGATCGTGGTGGAGGGCGTCCCGGTCGAGGCCGCCGCCCAGGGCGAGATCAAGGCCACCGTCGACAGCGCGCTCACGGCCGAGGGCGGCACGTTCCAGAAGTACTCGGCGCCCACCGACTACGTGGTGATCAACGCCGACAAGATCGGCGGCGGGGGGGAGTCGTTCTTCCGACACCGGGCCCTGTACTCCCTCATGCTCGTCCAGGGGGCCAAGACGGTCGAGGTCCTGCCGGGCGGCGCACCCCCGGCCCCCGCACCCGACCCCGCCAAGCCGAAGCACTACGTGGTGCTGGAGCGGGACCTCGGGGCCATGCGCCTGCCCCCGCTCGTGATGTCGACGGCGTTCGCGCTCCTCTTCGCACTGAGCGTCTACGCCCTGCACAACCTGGAGCGGGCCGAACAGAAGGCCAAGGCCGGCCTCGAGCCGGCACCCGCCTGAGAGGAGCACCGTGCCCGTACTGGCCCAGCAGCTCATCGACGCCTCCCATGACGGCGACCTTGCCTTCATGGCCTTCGCTTTCATGTGCTTCATCTTCGTCGGGCTGCTTTTCGCCATCGACAAAGTGCGCCGCAGGGGGCAGTGACCTCGCGTCGCTGCTGGCGTCGGGGGGGGGGGGGGGGG
>JAUZEY010000359.1 GCA_030838785.1 Actinomycetota bacterium
GGGTCGCCGGACAGCCCCGTCCAGAAGATCGGGGGATGACCGAGCGCCGCGACGGCGCCGAGGGATCCGGGGCCGGGCGCGTCGTGGTCGTCGGGCTCGGGCCGGCCGGCGCCGACCTCCTGCTGCCCGCCGCCCGCGCCGCCCTGGGGGCCGTGCCGCCGGAGCGGCGGTTCGTGCGCACGGCCCGCCACCCGGCGGTGGCGGACCTCGCCGCCGAGGGCATGGAGTTCGAGAGCTTCGACGCCGTCTACGAGTCGGCCGGCGAGGCCGGGCAGGTCTACGAGACGATCGCCGACCGGCTGGTGGCGGCGGCGGACGGCGGCGACGTGTGCTTCGCCGTCCCCGGGAGCCCGGCGGTCGGCGAGAGGTCGGTGGCGCTGCTCCGGGCCCGCCTCGGGAAGCGGCTCGGGCTGGTCCCGGGCCTGTCGTTCGTCGATCTCGCCTGGCTCCGGCTCGGGGTCGACCCCCTGGCCGGGAACGGCGCCCGGGCCGTGGACGGGAAGGCGCTTCCCGCCGCCCTGCCGGCCGGCGCCGTCCTGGTGAGCCACTGCCACTCGAAGCTCGTGCTGTCGGACGTGAAGCTGGCCCTGCTGGAGCGCCTGCCCGGCGAGGCTCCGGTGACCGTGCTGGCCCGCCTCGGACTGCCCGACGAGGCCGTCACCACCGTCCCGCTGGAGGACCTCGACCGCGTCGTCGAGCCCGACCACCTCACGTCGGTGTTCGTCGACGTGCCCCCGGGCGGCCCCGGCGAGGCGTGGGAGCGCCTCGTGGCCCTGATCGAGCGGCTCCGGGCGCCGGGCGGCTGCCCCTGGGACGCCGAGCAGACCCACCACAGTCTCGCCCGCCACCTCATCGAGGAGTCCTACGAGGTCATCGAGGCCATCGAGGCGCTGCCGGCGTCGGCGCCCGCCCCCGGGCCGGAGCCCGTCCCCGAGGGAGCCTACGAGCACCTCGAGGAGGAGCTCGGCGATCTCGCCTGCCAGGTGGTCTTCCACGCCACCTTCGCCCGGGAGGCGGGCGCCTTCACCGTCACCGATGTGCTGGCGGGCATCCACGACAAGCTCGTCCGCCGCCATCCCCACGTCTTCGCCGACGTGGCCGTCTCCGGCGCCGACGAGGTGGTGGCCAACTGGGAGGTCATCAAGCGGGAGGAGAAGGGCCGGTCGTCGCTGATGGACGGGGTCTCGAAGCACCTGCCGTCCCTCCTCTACGCCCACAAGCTCTACCGCAAGGCCGCCTCGGCCGGCCTGACCTTCGGCACCGCCGACGAAGCCCTCGGGCACGCCACCTCCGAGCTCACCGCCCTCGCCTCCGCCGGCGGCGGGGCCGGGCCGGCGGAGGCCGAACGCCGACTCGGGGAGGCCCTGGCCGCCGTCGTGCACCTCGCCCGCCTGGCCGGCGTCGACGGCGAGTCGGCCCTGCGGGGCTGGGCCGGGCGCTTCAAGGAGCGCTTCCAGAGCCTGGAAGCTCTGGCCGCCGACCAGGGGCAGACCGTGGAGTCAATGCCCCCGTCGACCGTTGCCACCCTGTGGGAGCAGACGGCCTAGTCGTTCCGGATTCCCCTGTTGGTCCTTCCAGGGCCGGTCTGACCCGCAGGGTTGCCCAGTTTGGAAATCCGATGTCCCAATCGCTCGGCTTACTTCGCTCCTTCCAGACGCCGAAGAAGTGTGAGCACGAGGGGCGTGGCGCCCCACGGCCCACCCCACACAGAAGGAGTTTCATCAGACGATGAAGAGGATCGGACTCGCCATCGCCGCTGCCATGCTCGGTACCACGGGCGTCGCGTCGGCCGGGATCGCCGTGCACCAGTTCACCCTGACCAGCAACGACTCCCAGTCGGCGGCCCTCGACGCCAAGACCGAGAACCTGGCTTCCAACTGCTGGGTCGCCACCGGCGCCGGCAAGGCCAGTGGCTGCAACACGGCCGCCTCCCTCCCCGGCGTGTCCGGCCTGCCCGGACTCCCCGGCCTGGACAAGGTCACCGGGCTCGTCGACGCCAAGAACCTGGTCGACACCGCCCAGGCCCTCGCCGGTCAGGTCACCGGTGCCGCCACGTCGGCCGCCGGCGCCGTGCCGGTCGGCTGCAACGTCACCGCCGGAGTCCCGTCCGCCGTCACCGGTGCTGTTCCCCCTGCGGTCTCGTCCGCCGTTGCCCCGGTGACCGGAGCCGTGGACGGCGCCCTCAAGACCGTGGCCGGCGCCACCGGTCTGAACGTCGGCGTGGCCGGCAACGGCACCAGCGCCGTCGGCTGTAGCGCCGGCACCAGCGGCATCGGCTCGGTTGCCGGCGCCGCCAACGGTGCGGCCGGAATCGCCGGTGCGGCCACCAACGCCGCCACCAGCGCCGTGAACGGCGCCACCAACGCCGCCACCGGTGTCGTGAACGGCGCCACCGGCGCCGTGACCGGTGTCGTCAACGGAGCCACCGGCGCCGTGACCGGCGCCGTCAACGGCGCCACCGGCACGGCCGGCACCGCCGGCACCGGCGTGACCGGGGCGGTCAACGGTGTGACCGGGGCCGTCACCAACACGCTGGGCGGCGTCACCGGCACGGTGAACGGGCTCCTCGGCGGCGGCCTGCCGCTGGGCTGCTCGGCCAACGGCAGCGCCTCCACCACCGGCGGCCTGCTCGGCGGGCTGAGCATCAGCGGCCACTGCTAACCCGTCCTTCCCTCTCCCCCGGAACTGCCGTGCCGATACCGGGCACGGCAGTTCCGCGTTCTGCGGCCTGCGATGCTGTACCGTCACCGCCGGAGCCAGCGACGGGGGAGACGGGGGTGAAACCCCCCGTCGGACTCGGTCGCACCGGGAGTGACAAGTGAGCATCATCGAGCAGGTTGTGGCGCGGGAAATTCTCGACTCCCGCGGCCAGCCCACCGTTGAGGTCGATGTCGAGCTGAGCTCCGGGGCCCGGGGCCGGGCAGCCGTGCCCAGCGGCGCGTCGACCGGCGCCCACGAAGCCCTCGAGCTGCGCGACGGCGGCGACCGCTACGGCGGCAAGGGCGTGCTCACCGCCGTGTCCAACGTCAACGGCGAGATCGCCGACGCCGTCACCGGTCTGCCGGCCGAGGCCCAGCGCGACGTCGACGCCCTGATGATCGAGCTCGACGGCACCGACGACAAGTCCCGCCTCGGGGCCAACGCCATCCTCGGGGTGTCGCTGGCCGTGGCCCGGGCGGCGGCCGACGACATCGACACGGCGCTGTTCCGCTATCTGGGCGGCGTGAACGCCTCGGTGCTGCCCGTCCCGATGATGAACGTCCTCAACGGCGGGGCCCACGCCGATTCCAACGTCGACCTGCAGGAGTTCATGATCCTGCCCGTCGGGGCGGCGTCGTTCTCCGAGTGCCTGCGGTGGGGCTCCGAGACCTACCAGGCGCTGAAGCGGCTGCTGAAGCAGCGGGGGCTGGCCACGGCGCTGGGCGACGAGGGCGGCTTCGCCCCCAACCTGGAGTCGAACGAGGCGGCGCTGCAGCTGCTGGTGGAGGCGATCTCGGCGGCGGGGTACACGCCGGGCGAGGAGATCGCCCTGGGGCTCGACGCGGCGTCGACCGAGTTCTATACCGACGGCGTCTACGACCTGGCCGGGGAAGGGAAGACGTACTCGTCCGACGAGTTCGTCTCCTACCTGGCCGGGCTGTGCGACCGCTACCCGATCGTCTCCCTCGAGGACGGGATGGCCGAAGACGACTGGGAGGGCTGGGCGTCGCTCACGGCCGCGCTGGGCTCCCGCGTGCAACTGGTGGGCGACGACCTGTTCGTCACCAACCCCCGCCGGTTCCAGCGGGGGATCGACGAGGGGACCGCCAACTCGATCCTGATCAAGCTCAACCAGATCGGCACGCTGACCGAGACGCTCGACACGATGGCCATGGCGACCCGGGCCGCCTACACCTGCGTGGTGTCGCACCGCAGCGGCGAGACGGAGGACACCTTCATCGCCTCCCTGGCCGTCGCCAGCGGCGCGGGCCAGATCAAGACCGGCGCCCCGGCCCGCTCCGACCGGGTGGCGAAGTACAACGAGCTGCTCCGGATCGAGGAGACGCTGGGCGAGGGCGCCGTCTACCCCCGCTTCCCCCGTTCGGCGGGAGGGAAGGCTTGAGCTCGAAGGCCCGCATCGTCGTCGCCTTCGTGATCTTCATCGGCATCCTCTTCGGTGCCGTCTACCCGACGCGGACGTACCTGGCCCAGCAGCGCGACCTCCGGTCCGCCCATCAGAAGCTGGCCCTGTTCCAGCAGCAGAACGGCCACCTCGAGGCCGAGGCCAAGCGCCTCGAGAGCGACGAGGAGATCGAGCGGATCGCCCGGGCCCGGTTCAACCTGGTGAAGCCGGGCGAAGAGGCCTACGCCATCGTCCCCGTCCCCCCGAAGCCCGCCGCCCCCGCAGCCCCCGCCCCGGCGGCGACGTCCGCCCCGCCGCCCAAGCGCTCGGGCGGCCCCAACGCCGTCCTCAACTGGATGGTCAACACCCTCCAGCGCATCTTCTGAGCCCCCCGCCCCCACCCCCCCGGCCCCCGCCCCCCCGCCCCCACCCCCCCGCCCCCGCGCCGCCGTTTTGCCGTCACGAACCCCCTCCTTTTC
>JAUZEY010000362.1 GCA_030838785.1 Actinomycetota bacterium
GCCGGCAGTAGCTCGTCGGCGAAGAACTGGCGGTAGCGCTCGAAGGCGGGGCGGATGGTGTCGCGGGCGACGTCGACCAGCGCCGCCCGCCAGGCCGCCTCGCCGTTCCAGCCCTGAGGGCCGGCGAACCGGGTGAAGGGGTCGCCCATCGAGCTCGAAGAGGACAGCACCGGTGAGGCGAGGTACTTGTCGAGCTGGTTGAGGGACCGCTCGATGTTGACCCGGGCCGGGGTGCGGCCGGCGGCGAGGCCGGCCCGGAGCCGGTCGGTCACCTGGCCGAGCAGCGTGGGGAGCTTCCGGTTGCGCTCCAGGAGTGCCTGGGCCGCCTCCGGCGTCGGCGCCTTGATCTGGGGCGCCGTGACGAACAGCTCGGCGTGAACAGCCGTGTTCTGGTCGTAGCGGAGCTCGATCTCCCGGACGTCGATGGCCTCCACGGCGTCGGCCAGCTCCGCCCGCAGCAACTGCTGCGTGACCCGCCCGGCGGCGTCGAGCCCGGCGGGGTCGATGGTGTCGACGGCGGCTCGCAGCTCGAGCCAGGTGGCGCGCTGGCGGGCCTCGGCGTCGACGGAGACGTCCTCGATCCGGTCGTCGTAGCGGTGGTCACCGTGGAGGGTGGCCTCGGTCGGGTGGGCCTCGAGGAGAGCCTCCCAGTACCGGTCCGCCGCCGCCCGGAGGTCGGCGCAGCCGTCGCTCATGGTCGTCATGGTGCACGACCTGCCCATCTGCGGGTTTTCCGATGCGTCGCGCCCGTCGACCCGGAAACGGCGTTCCGGATCAGGCCGGGGTCGCCACCGCCTCGGCCGCCGAGCGGGCCGGGATGCTCCAGTCGATCGTCGGGCGGCCCGCCGCCGCCAGCGCCTCGTTGGCCCGGGAGAAGGGGCGGCTGCCGAAGAACCCGTTGCGGGCCGACAGCGGCGAGGGGTGGGCCGATTCGATGATCACGTGGCGGGAGGTGTCGATCAGCGCCTTCTTCTTGCGGGCCGAGGCGCCCCACAGGATGAACACGACCCGCTCCGGCTTGCGGTTCACGGCCTCGATGACGGCGTCGGTGAAGCGCTCCCAGCCCTTCCCCTGGTGGGAGGCGGCCTGCCCCGCCCGCACGGTCAGGGTGGCGTTGAGGAGGAGAACCCCCTGCCCGGCCCAGCAGTCGAGGCAGCCGTGGTCGGGCCGCTTCACGCCGACGTCCGTCTCCAGCTCGGTGAAGATGTTCTCCAGCGACGGCGGGTTCGGCACTCCCGGCCGGACGCTGAAGCAGAGGCCGTGGGCCTGGTTGGCCCCGTGGTACGGGTCCTGCCCGAGGATGAGCACCTTCACCGCTTCGTAGGGCGTGAGGTGGAGGGCGGCGAAGACCTCGTCGGGCGGTGGGTAGATCGGCTGCCGGGCCCGCTCCGAGGCGACGAACCGCCGGAGCTCCCTGAAGTACGGGGCATCGAGCTCCGCTCTCAGAATGGGGTTCCAGTCCGTCTTCGCCATGTCGGCGAAGGTACCTCGGAGGGGCCGGACGAGCAGCAAGATGTCCGACCTTACGAAAAGCTTTCTTCGGGTATCCTTGAGAGACGATGTCGTTCCCGAGGCGCGGGCGGTCCTCGCGGTCGCCGGTCCCTCGGGAGCGACAAGAAGCTTCGTCAGGCGGCCGCGAGGCCGGAACGGGAACGGCCGAAGGCGGACGCCGTGGCCGCTCCGGCGGCGACCGGCAGCAGCCAGATCCAGGGCTTCGCCTCGGCCACGGCCAGGTAGGTGGCGGCCCACGCCACCTCGGCCACGGTCAGGGCGGCGATCCCCACCGCGGCCGTCCGGAGGCCGGCGCCGAGGCGGTCACCCCGCACGGCCAGGTAGAGGAGCGGCAGCGTCAGCGGGGCGGCGACGATGGCGCCGCCCATCGACAGGAGCAGGAAGGCGGACACCGCCACCAGGACCCGAGCCCAGGGCCCGCCGACCGAATGAAGCATGGGCACGGATTCGACCTCCTGGTCGGCCTCACCTACGCCGACCAGGAAATCATGTGGATGTCGGCCCGGCGGGGTCAAGCGCGCCCGCAGTCACCCATGGGCCGAAGGTCTGTCCGCAACGGACGATGATCGTGCGCTGAACGTGCCCACTGGCCGTGAAGTTGTAAATGTTATTAAAGTGCGCTCCGTGGCCCCCGTTCTGATCTCACGACGGCCCCGACGGCCGGTCCGGTGGAGCATCGTCGCTCTGACCGCGGCCCTGGCCCCCGGCGCCCTCCTCCCGTTGCCCCACGCTCTGGCCCAGACGAAGGCGTCTCCTCCACCGAAGAGCCCGCCGCCGTCGAAGACCGCCCCGGCCCAGAGCCAGGGCGCCGACCAGAAGAGCCAGGGCACCGACCAGAACGCCTCGCTGGACTACGTGCCCACGGCGGGCTACGACGCCCCGCCCCGCTCCCCCGGCCGCCTGGCCCCGCCCCATGGCGCCCTGATGGGCGTCCACTCCGACGACAGCGCCAACCTCCCGCCCGACCAGCAGGGCGTCGTCAAGCTGGAGCAGACCATCGGCCGGACGATGGACATCAACAACCACTACCACGGCGCCTTCGACGACTTCGCCAAGCACGGCATGGGCAAGCTCGAGCAGTGGGACGTCGAGGGCGGCCGCATCCCCCTCGTCGGCTGGGGCTGCACCGCCAGCGACAGGATCGTCTCCGGGTCGCTCGACGCCACGATCCACCAGACGGCCCAGGCCATGAAGGCCTTCGGCCACGAGTTCTTCCTCCGCTACTGCTGGGAGATGGACGGCGACCGCCGCCAGGGCGAGATCAAGGGCCCGGCCAAGTTCGTCGCCGCCTGGCAGCGGATGTACAAGATCTTCAAGGACGAGGCCGCCGACAACGTCATCTGGGTCTGGACCCCCAACGCCGCCGGCTTCAAGGACGGCCGCAAGTACACCGGGGGCAACCCGCCGGCGCCGTCCTTCTACCCCGGCGACGAGTACGTCGACTGGATCGCCGCCGACGGCTACAACTGGGGCGTCTCCAAGCGCGACCAGGGCGACCGGTGGCGCCAGGCGCTGGAGATCTTCGACGAGTTCATGGTCTTCGCCCGCCAGCACCCCAAGCCGATCATGATCGGCGAGTACGGCGCCCAGGAGCAGAGCCAGGACCCGGAGGCCAAGCCCCGCTGGATGCGGATCGCCCACGACACGTTCATGGACAAGCCCCGCACCGACCAGTGCCCCTGGTGCGGCGCCTTCAAGGACGTGGCCGCGGTCGTGTACTTCGACGTGAACTACGGCGCCCACGGCGACTGGCGGATCATGTCGTCCGACGCCACCCTGGCCGCCTACAAGGAGTACTCGGCCGACCCGTACTTCCACCAGATGCAGACGCTCGCCTGGCCGCCGGCCGCCAACCGCACCCCCTGATCCTCTCAGGGACGGAGGGCTAGTCTCCCCGGCCGGGGAGGGAGCAATGCGCTCGGCCTGGTCGCGGGTCATGACCGCCGTGCTGGGGTTGGGAGCGGTGTTCGTCGCGCCCGCGCCACCGGCCGGCTCCGAGGCGGACGGCGTCCCCGGCGTCGACGCCCCCGGGTACCACGCCCGCTACCTCGTCGAGCCCAACCCCCTCCAGCAGACCGACGGCATGGCCCTCGACGGCCACGGCGGCGTCTGGGTGACCCAGGCGCTGTCGAACCGGGTCGTCCACCTCGACCTGGACACCGGCGCGATCGCCCGCATCGCCGGCGAGACCGACGCCGAGCCCCTCCGGGTGCCCGACGACATCGTCCTCGGCCCCGACGGGAACCTCTACGTCAGCGCCATGCTGGACCGTGCCGTCGTCCGCATGGCGCAGGACGGAACGCACCGCAAGGTGGTGGGCTCCAACCTCGGCGACGGCAGCTCGCTCACCAACGGCATCGCCTTCAACCGACAGGGCCGGCTGTTCGCCACCGACCTCTCGTTCGCCGACCCGACCCATCCCGGCGGCCTGTGGGAGATCGACCCGGCCGGGGCGAAGCCGCCCGTCCCCATCGTGCGGAACCTCCCCACCCCCGAGGGCTTCGGGTTCGGGCCCGACGGGCTGGCCTACGTCCCCGAGATGTTCCTGGGCCGCATCGACGTCATCGACGTCGACGCCCGCACGGTCAGAACCCTCGTCGACGGGTTCGGCTACCTGGTGGCCCTCAAGGTGGACGGCGCCGGCCGGCTCGTCACGATCGAGACGGACACCGGCAAGCTGTGGCGGGTCGACCGCGCCACCGGGCAACGGACCTTCGTGGCCCAGGGCCCTCCGGGCCTCGACAACCTCGTCGTCGCCGCCGACGGCACCATCTACACCACCAACTTCGCCCAGGGGAACGTGTGGCGGGTCGACGAGGCCCGCCAGGTCATGGTGCCCCTGCTGCCGGAAAGCCCGCTGACGCTCCCGTTCTCGCTGTCGGAGGCGCCCGACGGGGCGCTCGTGGTCGGCGACTTCACCGCCGTCACCCGGCTGACGGGTTCGGGCGCCGGCGCCCGGGCCGACCGGCTGAGCCGGCTGCTGGTCGACGTGGCGCCCCCACCGACGCCCGCCAGACAGATCCAGCTCCTGACCCCGGGGGCGGTGCAGATCGGCTCGGCGGTCTACTACAGCGACTTCCTCCCGCCCGACGGCCGGATCTTCCGCCGGGACCTGGCCAGCGGGCGCCGGGACCTCGTGGCCAAGGGCTTCGGGTTCCCCTGGACGGTGCGGGAGGGCCCACCGGGCCGGCTCCTGGTGGGCGACCAGGCGCTCGGGGCGGTGTTCGACGTCGACATCGCCACCGGCCGGTCGACGCCGGTCGTGCAGGGCCTGCGGAGCCCGTCGGGGCTGGCCTTCGACCGGGGGTCCGGGGTCCTGTACGTGTCGGACACCGGAGGCGGACGGGTCGTGGGGGTGAACCTGTCGGCGCCGTCGCCGTCGCCGTTCCTGGTCGCCACCGGCCTCGCCGGCCCCGAGGGGGTGGCCGTGGACGCCGCCGGCCGGGTGCTGGTCGTCGAGGGCGCCACCGGCCGGCTGTTCCGGGTCGAGGACGGCGGCCGGCGCCATCTGGTGGCGTCGGGCCTCCCGACGGGGACGGTCGGCATCGGCCTCCCGCTGCTCAACTACTCCTCCGACGTCCTCGTCCGGCTCGACGGGACCATCGTGGTGAGCGGCGACGCCGACGGCAGCTTGATCGAGCTCAGCCGCTCCACCGACGGGGGGTAGCGACCGCCGAGTCGCGCCGGTCCGCCGATGGCGGTAAGCTGTGGCGGTTGGCTGTCCCCTTCACGGGTCAGACGGCCTTCTCCGAGGCACCGGGCACCGTCACTGGAAGGTCCCGGTACCGAGCGAACCGGAGAGCGAAACTGAACATCAACTTCGAGGCGCTGGCCTCCTCGGAGGCGGCTGGCTGTGCCACGAGCGCGGAGCTCGACATCCTGCGCGCCAATCCGGCGCAATGGATCGACACGCTCCGCCGGCTGCTGGCCGAAACCGAGGCGGCACTGCGCAGCGCAGCCCACATCACCGGGCCCGAAAAGGCCATGGTCCTCGAGGACCTGACCGGGGAGCGCGACGCCCTGCGCCGCTCCCTCCACCGCCTCGCGCCCGAACGCCATCCCGAACCGAAGACCCGGCCGGAGAAGCGCCCGTCCGACGACGTCCGCCCCGCCGCCCCCGACCTGCCCCCCACCCCCCCGGCCCTGCAGGGCTCGTGGCACAACGGGCGGATCGTGCTGTGGGCCGGGAGCGCCTCGGCGCCACTGGTGGCGGCCGGGGAACTCGACCGGCTGATGGCCGAGGCCGGCGCCTCCTCGATCGCCTGGGAGCCCCACGGCGGGATCCCCCTCCCGGCCGGCGGCCCCGTTCCTGCCAACAGCCGGGCTCTGGCGATGTCGGCCCCGGTCGGCGACGCCCTCGGCTGGCTGGTCGGTGTCGGGGCGGGCCAGCTGGCCGTCGACGCCGGTCCCAGCCTGCGGTGGCTGGGCCGGGTGGCGGTGTGGGCCACGGAGCTGGTGGCCCAGGGCCGGGTCGTGCCGAGCCTCGTCGAAGCCAACCCGAACGCCGGCGGCAAGGCCGGCCGGACCAGCACCGGCGAGTACATGGTGCGCTGGGCGCCGGCCGTGCTCGAACCCGACCGGCTGAAGGAATGCGTGTCGAAGATGCCGGGCGCCGTGTCGGCCCTGGAGCAGGCCGGGCAGCCCTACCGGATGTGCCGGGCGGTGCTCGGTGCCGCCGCCGACGCCGTGTGCCGGGCCGGGGCGGCCCGGCTGGTCACCCCGGCCACCGTGCCGGTGGCGCGGTCGCGCTCAGAGGTGTCGGAGGCGGTGCTGGCCGGCTTGGCGGGCGAGCCGTTCACGGCCGCCGCCCGGGCCGCGTCGGAGATGGCCGACGACATGGTCCGGTGGACGACGCCGGTGACCAGCGACCGGGCGGCCCGGCTCACGGTCCGCCTGGCGCCGCCGGAGGAGGACGGCGGCTGGATGCTGACCGTCGAGTCGTCCGAGCCCGGCCCGAACGGGGAGGCGGGGCCTCCGGAACCGGTCGAGGACGTGCTCCACAGCGGCCGGCCGGCCCGGGCGGCGGCGGTCGAGACCGAGCTCCGCCGGCTGGAACGGCTGCTGCCGGCCCTGCGGCGGCCGGGGCGGCGCCGGGGCCGGGTCGTCGTCGACGGCACCGAGGCCTGGGAGCTGATGACCGTCGGCGGCGCCGTGCTGGAAGCGGCCGGCTTCACCGTGCGGGTGCCGCTCCTGGCCAAGAAGCGTTCGACGCCCCGCCTCCAGCTCACCGCCGAGGCCTTCGGCGGCGAGTCGGTGGTCGGCGCCCAGCAGCTGTCGCGGGTGCAGTGGTCGGTGGCCGTCGACGACGTCACGCTCGACGCCGCCGCCATCGCCAAGCTGGCCGCCCAGGCCCGTCCCCTGGTGCAGACCAAGGGCGGCTGGGTCGAGCTCGACAAGGCCGACCTCGAGGCGGCCGCCGCCGCGCTGGCCGAGCGGTCCAAGGTGAAGGAGCTGTCGGGCGCCGCCATCCTCCGCCACGCCGTCGGCCTCGAGGGTGGCGTCGGCGGCCCGGTGCTGGTGGAAGGCGGCGGCTGGGCCGTCGACCTCGTGCGGGGCGCGGCGGCCGGAGCGGCCCGGCCCCTGCCGGCACCCGACGGCTTCGTGGGCGAGCTGCGCCACTATCAGGCCGAGGCCCGGGGCTGGCTGGGCTTCCTCGACCGGGCCGGCCTCGGCGGCTGCCTGGCCATGGACATGGGCCTTGGCAAGACCCCGACCGTCCTCGCCCACATCCTGGAGCACCGGGGCGGCGGGCCGGCGCTGGTCATCGCCCCGCCGGCCGTGCTCGGCAACTGGGCCGCCGAGGCGGCCCGGTTCACGCCGGAGCTGACGGTGCAGATGCACCACGGCACCGGCCGGGCCGCCGGCGAGGATGTCGCCGGCGAAGCGGCCGAGGCTGACATCGTGCTGACCACCTACGCCACCGCCGTGCGCGACGTCGAGGAGCTGGCCAAGGTCGAGTGGTCGCGCCTCATCGTCGACGAGGCCCAGGCGATCAAGAACCCGGCCAGCGACACCGCCCAGGAGCTGCGCCGGATCCCGGCCCGCTGCCGTCTGGCCCTCACCGGGACCCCGGTGGAGAACGGCCTCGGCGACCTGTGGTCGATCCTCGACTTCACCAACCCCGGCCTCGTCGGGCCCCGGGCGGGGTTCGTCGAGGCGCTGTCCCGGCCCCGGCCGACCGCCGAGGCGACGGCCGCGGCCGCCGCCGCCGGCAACGGCCCGGCCCGGTCCGGCGAGCAGGCGCTGCGGGCCCTCAACGGGCTGCTGGTCTTCCGCCGCACCAAGGCGGAGCCGGAGATCGCCGCCGAGCTCCCGGACAAGATCGACGAGCTCGACCACTGCGCCATGACCCCGGAGCAGGTCGGGCTGTACCAGGCCGTCCTCGACAACCTCCTGGCCGCCGCGCCGGGGTCGAGCGACCCCGGATCGGATGCTGACAGCGCCACGGCCAAGAAGGGCCACGTCCTGGCCGCCATCACCCACCTCAAGCAGATCTGCGACCACCCGGCGGCCTACATCAACGACGACAACGGCCCGCTGGACGGGCGCTCCGGCAAGCTGGCCCGGCTGGAGGAGCTCATCGAGGCGGTGTTCGAGGCCGGCGAACGGATGCTGGTCTTCACCCACTTCGCCCGCTGGGGGGAGCGGCTGGCCACCCACCTCACGAAGAAGACCGGTCTCCCCATCGCCTGCTACCACGGCGGCCTGACCCGGACGCAGCGCGACCGGCTGGTGAAGGAGTTCCAGGAGGGCAGCGGCGCCGGTGCGCTGGTGGTGTCGATCAAGGCCGGCGGCACCGGGCTGAACCTGACCGCCGCCAGCCATGTGGTCCTCTACGACCGGTGGTGGAACCCGGCGGTGGAGGACCAGGCCCGGGACCGGGCGTGGCGCATCGGCCAGGCCCACACGGTCATCTGCCACCGGCTCGTGTGCCCCGGGACGGTCGACGAGCGGGTCGAGGAGGTCGTGGCCGGCAAGCGGCGCATCGCCGACCTCGTGCTCCCGGCGTCGAGCTCGCTGGGCGACCTGTCGGCCGAGGAGCTGCGCCTGGCCCTGGGCCTGCGGCCCGACGCCATCGTCGAGGAGGTCGCCCGGGACGGCAAGGCCGACGACGAGGAGGCGGCGTGATGCCTGATGTCGGCGGAGGCGGAGGTGGCGGCGGAGGCGGCACCAGCCGCAAGCGGCGCTCCGGGAACAAGGGTCGTCCGAGCGGATCCGGCCAGGCCCCGTCCTCGGGCGGCAACGCCCGGTCGCAGTCGGCGAACCGGCGCCGCACCGGAGGGGCGGACTTCTGGGGCCGGCCCACGGAGGGCCCGCCGTCCGACCGCACGGTCCGGCCGACGATCGACCCGGGGGCCGTCGTCCGCTCCCTGGGCGACCCGCCGCTCGGCCCCAACCCGGCCACCGCCGCCCACCACCTGACGGCCATCTACGAGGAGGCCGTCCGGGCCGCCACCGCCCTGGCCGCGGCCAACGGCCTTCTGGAGGAAGAGATCTCCTAGGTCTCGCTCACGTAGAAGGCATCCAGCTTGTCGAGGTAGAAGGCGATCCGGCCCTTGATGTCGGCCCGGTCCGGAAGCGGCTCCTCGTAGGCCCAGGCGATGTTCTCGGCCCGGCGCCAGTCGACCTCGATGCCCCAGTACGACGCCTCCCCCTTGAACGGGCAGGTGCTGCGGTGGTCGGTCCGGTGCATGAGGTCCATGCGGACGTCGTCCATCGGGAAGTAGGTGACGGGCGGGAGGCCGGTCTCCCGCAGGAGCAACGCGTTGCGGCTCTCGGCCACGATCTCGCCGCCCCACCGGGCCGTGACCAGGCCGGACACCGGCTCGGTGGTGATGGTGTGACCGGGCGGGCCGGCGCGCCCGGCGTCGGCCTCCTGCGACCAGGGGTACTCGAGGCGGCGAGCCTGGGCAACGGCTGCCTCCCGGCCGGCGAGGCGCTCCACCAGCCGCAGTCCGAGGTCGATCCCGCTCGTGACGCCCCCGGCGGTGACGAGGCCGCCGGC
>JAUZEY010000423.1 GCA_030838785.1 Actinomycetota bacterium
GCCGGCCGGTTTCCCGACCCCGCTGCCACCACCGGCCGATGCGCCCGAAGGCGGCGCTGCCGAGGCCGGTGAGCGCCAGCACAAGCCAGGTCACGCCGAGGGCGGCCACGAGCCGTTCCCCCGACAGGCCGAGGACGGAGTCGAACAGGAAACGGCGGTGGAGCCGCTCCACGAGCGCCACGAAGCCGGCCTCGTGGTCGGCGGTGCCGTTGATGCGGGCGGCGGCGGGGTCGACGTAGACGTCGCGTTCCCCCACCTCGATCACGTAGACGCCGTCGCTCACCGCCGGGGGGGCGAGGGCCCGGACGGTCTCGTCGGGATACCTCCGCCGCACGGCGTCGAGGGCGGCGGCGGCGCCCCGGTCGCCGGAGCCGTGGCGGGTCAGCCCGGGATGGGTCCGGTGCTCGATCGGGTCCCGGAAGAGCAGGACGAGCCCGGTGAGGCTCTGGAAGGCGACCCAGAGGGCGAGGACGACCGCCAGCCGCCGGTGCACCGCCAGGGCCGCGGCCGCTCGGCGCATCGGGTTCGTGGCTGATCCTCCCGAGGTCGGCTTGCGACATTCCGTCGAAGTTCACATAAGTGAACGAAAGCAAACCCTAACACGACAGGCTCAGCAGGGCGACACACGGGTGGCAATTGGCCTCGGGGGCGACTCGGGCCCCGATAGGGTCACAGCTGTATGGCCCTTACGCCGGTGCCGGTGGTCGCTCTGGCCGAGACGCTGGCCCGGCGGTACCACGCCGGGCAGGTCGACCGGGTCGGCGCCCCGTACGTCGACCATCCGGCGGCCGTGGCCGGGATGCTCTCCGGCACACCGGAGCCCTGGCGGGCGGCGGCCTGGCTCCACGACGTCCTCGAGCACACCGACGCCACGGCCGAGGGGCTGCGGGCGGAGGGCGTCCCGGCCGAGGTCGTCCGCCTCGTCGAGGTGCTCACCCGCCAGCCGGGCGAGGACTACCTGGTTTTCATCGGACGGGTCTGCGCCGACCCCGCCGCCGTCCGGGTGAAGATCGCCGACGCCCTCCACAACCTCGACCCGGCCCGCGACTTCGGCCCGCCGCCCGACAAGCGGGCCCGGTACCACGAGGCCCTGGTGCGGCTCTTCCGAGCCCTGCCGGCCGAGCGTTAGCGGATTCGGACGAATGTGCCGGAAGGGGCGTCATCGGACTGAAGGGGCACCGTTCAGACATCAGGCGCGTGCCCGCCGCCAGGAGGTTCAATGACGCTCACGCACCCCCCCGTGCTGTTCCGGCCCGACGAGGCCATCGCCGCCGACTCCACGCTCGTCATCCACCGCCGGCGGCGGCGCCGGTGGTGGTGGCCGACGGCCGTGGCCGTCACCGTGGCCGTGGCCCTCGTCGCCGTCGGTGTGGGACAGGTGACCGCGCCGGCGCTGTCGTTCGACGGCGGGGCGACGGTGTGGCGCACCGCCCCGGGCGACGACGCCGGCGTGCACCGGGTCGACAACGTCCTCGGCAGCGAGGTGACGGTCGGGTTCGAACGGTCGGGCGCGTTCTCGGCCCGGCTGGCGCTGGTGAACCACGGCCGGTACCCGGTCAAGGTCACGGGCCTGCCGGACCGGGGCGCCTACTACTACGGCCTGGAGAGCGTGGAGACGGCGCTCGAGGCCGACGGCGCGCCGCAGCCCTTCCACCCCTTCACGCTGCGGCGGGGCGCGACCCGGTGGCTCGTCCTGCACTTCCGCTTCGCCGACTGCGACCTCGACCACGGCGAGCAGGTGGCCGCCTCCCGCACCAGCCTGCCGGTCGCCTACCGGATCTACGGTGTGCACCGCAAGGAAGCGGTGCCGTTGCAGCACTTCGCCCTGTCGGTGCCGACCGGCCGCTGCGACCACCCGGTGCTGTGACCGGTCAGTAGTAGTAGGGGAACGGCGAGTAGTCCGGCTTCCGCTTCTCCAGGAAGGCGTCGCGCCCTTCGAGGGCCTCGTCGGTCATGTAGGCCAGCCGGGTGGTCTCGCCGGCGAAGAGCTGCTGGCCGACGAGCCCGTCGTCGATGAGGTTGAAGGCGTATTTCAGCATCCGCTGCGACGTCGGCGACTTGGCGCAGATCTCCCGGCCCCACTGCAGGGCGGTGGCTTCGAGCTCGGCGTGGGGGACGACGGCGTTGACCGCCCCCATGGCGTGCATCTCGTCGGCGGAGTAGGCCCGGCCGAGAGCGAAGATCTCCCGGGCGAACTTCTGGCCGACCTGCCGGGCCAGATAGGCGGAACCGAAGCCGCCGTCGAAGGAGCCGACGTCGGCGTCGGTCTGCTTGAACCGGGCGTGTTCGGCACTGGCCAGGGTCATGTCGCACACGACGTGGAGGGAGTGCCCGCCGCCGGCCGCCCAGCCGTTGACGACGGCGATGACGAACTTGGGCATGAACCGGATGAGCCGCTGGCACTCCAGGATGTGGAGACGGCCGGAGCGGGCCGGGTCGACGGTCCCGGCCGTTTCGCCGCTGGCGTACTGGTAGCCGGTCTTCCCCCGGATGCGCTGGTCGCCGCCGGAGCAGAAGGCCCGACCACCGTCGCGGGGGCTGGGGCCGTTGCCGGTGAGGAGGACGCAGCCGACGTCGGCCGACATCCGGGCGTGGTCGAGGGCCCGGTACAGCTCGTCCACGGTGTGGGGCCGGAAGGCGTTCCGCACCTCGGGCCGGTTGAAGGCGATGCGCACCACCCCGACGTCGACGCCCCGGTGGTAGGTGATGTCGGTGAAGTCGAACCCGGCCGCCTGTTCCCAGGCGGCCGGGTCGAACAGCTCGGAGACGTCGGTGTCGGCCACGGCCTCGCACACTAGGTGCCGGCCCGGCCAGGCGACCTGCCCGGGTTAGCGGGGGGCGCCGACGGTGGGCATCAGGGCGGCCTTGGCGGCCACGAGCCGCTCCTTCTCCAGGCCCTGGCGCTGGCTGTTGGCCTTGGCCAGGAGCTCGTCGAAGTCGTAGGCGGCGAGTTCGCCGATCTCGCCGGCGATCTCCTTCATCGCCGACCAGAGGCAGATCTTGCCCTCCACGCCGATGCACAGCGTCTCGATCGTGAGGAGGGCGCTCATCTCCTCGGAACCGGCTCCGCCGGGCGAGAGCTTGAGGCGGCTCACCTTCTCCATGAGCCAGGCGCCGGCCTGCTTCACCGGGTTCGGCGTGCCACCGACGGCGTGGATCATCTCGTCGAGAAGGGCGCGGTCGGCCTCGACCTCGCCCTGGAATTCCTTCAGGAAGGCGCGGTGGGAGGAGGTGGCGTACTTCTCCACCGCGTTGCGAGTGATCTCGCAGGCGCCGGCGGCGCCGGCGAGGTGGTCGTTCAGGTAAACCTCGAGCGGCTGGGGTTCCGACATCGATCCACCAGGCATGATTTCTCCCTACTAAAGAGTTGAGTGTGAAGCTCCTTCCATTCCGCCGCGACGGTGAAACCTTCCTGCCCTCGAACCCCACCTCCGGGGGACGCCCTTGTCCCGCCGCCCCCCGTGCAGCAGGATTGCGGGTTTGCCGGCATCGACCGGCGGCAGGAGGGGGATCGCCGTGCTACGTACGCCGCGCTGGAGCTACCTGTCCGTCCTCACCGTTCTCAGCCTCATGGGCGCCGCCTGTTCGGGAGGGCCCTCGAAGGAGGCGTCGTCGAAGGCCCGGCCGTCCGATGCGCCGGCGGTCGCGCCGGCGCCCGACGCAGGGGCCGCCCCGAGCGCCGACACTCCCGGGGCTGCGGCCAGTCCGTCCGCCGCGCCGGCGGCGGGCTCAGGGCCGTCGTCGTCGCCGACGGCGGCCGGCGCCGCGGCCAACGGGTCGAGTGGGGTGAAGCCCACGGCCAGGAGCGCGGCCTCTGCCGCGCCGTCGAAGTCGTCCAACGCCGCCGCGTCCTCGTCGAAGCCGGCCGGCGTGTCGCCCGCCGTGGGCGGCGGCGCGGCGGACGGGCCGGCGGCGGCCACGCCGGGGCCGCCGGGCGGCGGCAAGCCCAACTACGCCTCGGATGTCGGCGTCAGCGCCGACACGATCCGGATCGGCACGATCAACATGACGTCGGCCACCCGGAGCCTCGGCCCGGCCATCGCCGGGGTCCAGGAGCAGAACCTCGACGCCGCGGTGAAGTACATCAACCGCAGCGGCGGGGTGTCGGGCCGCAAGCTGCAGCTCGTCACCTGTGACGACGGCGGTGACACGGCCCGGGGCCGGGCCTGCTACGAGAAGCTCAAGGGCAACGTGTTCGCCCTCATGCCGTCGGTGACCTGGCTCACCGACGTGATCCACGACCGGCTCCCCAAGGACAAGGTGCCGTGGCTGTCGTGGGGCTGGTTCAAGAGCGAGTACGAGGACCCGTGGATGTTCCCCTGCCACGCCAACGGGATGCGGGAGGCGTCGGCGGCGGCCGACTGGGTGGCCAAGGTGGTCAAGCCGGCCAGCGTCGGCATCATGTACCTCAACGTGAGCGAGGACATCGCGGCCAAGGACGTGGCCGTCCGCCAACTGGCCAAGTACAACATCAAGGTCGTCGTGTCGGTGGCCCAGGAGTGGGACTCGCCCGACGAGTCGCAGCACGTCCTGGCCATGCGGACGGCCGATCCCGAGCTGGTCATGTCGTTCTCGTGGCCGGCCCCGGTGGCCAAGTTCATGCACGACGCCAACACCCAGAAGTGGGAGCCCAAGAAGGGCTACATCGCCAACCACCTGACCGGCGACCCGGGCTACGGCGCGATCTTCGGGGAGTACATGAAGGACAAGGTGTTCACGATCACGTCGTGGGGTGTCCCCACCGCCCCCGACCCCGACAACCCGGAGGGCCAGAGCGCGGAGCAGAAGCTGCTGGTGTCGGAACTGGTCCGCACCAACGGGAAGGAGTACCAGGGCTTCAAGTGGCGCTACGCCGGCATGCACCACATCACCCAGTCGGGCTGGGTCTGCACCCGGATCCTGGCGAAAGCGGCGGCCGATATGGGACCGGACCTGACCCGGGACGGATTGAAGAAGATCCTCGAATCCCGGCCCTGGGACTCGGGGCTGGGCGTCACGCTCTTCTGGCCGCCGACGAGCCACAACGACAACCCGTACTCGTTCAACCGGGAGTTCATCTACAAGTGGGTCACCGCCTCCGACGGCGGGTGGGACCTGAAGCGGATCCTTCCCGACCCCGTCTACGACTGCGCCGGGCCCAACATCCCGGCCGGGACGAAAACCCTCTGCTAGTGGGCCACTAGATGCCCAGGGCGGCGCTGAGGGGCGCGAGCCTCTCAGCGTCGGCGAGGGCGTCGATGTGGACGATCCGGCCGTCGGTGATGGTCAGGGTGGCCATCGTCACCACCCGTCCGCCGCGCAGGGCCACGACGCGGGCCTGACGGCCGGCCGGCAGCGACAGCAGGGTCGTCGCCGAGTTCGGCCCGAAGAACTGGAGCAGCCCGGCCGCCACCGGCTCCCGGCCGGTGACGACCCGGACGCCGATCCGCCCACCGACGTCGGCCTCGCCGGCCACGCCCGGGTCGAGGAGGGCGAGGAGGCCGTCGAGGTCGCCGCCGGCGCAGGCGGCGATGAACCGCTCCGTCACCCGGCGCTGCTCGGCCGGTTCGACGACGAACCGGGCCCGGCGGTCGTCGTCGCGCACGGCCCGCCGGGCCCGGCTGGCCAGTTGGCGGCAGGCGGCCGGCGTCCGCCCGACGATCTCGCTGATGGCCTCGAAGGGGTACTGGAACACGTCGTGGAGGACGAAGACGGTCCGCTCCGCGGCGCTGAGCCGTTCGAGGACCTCGTGCAGGGCGAGGCGGACGCTGTCGTCGAGGGTGACCCGGTCGGCGGGGTCGACGGCGCCGCGCTCGGGCCGGTCGCCGAGCGTATCGTCGGGGGTGGTCGGGTGGCGCCGGTCCGACCGCAGCCGGTCGAGGCACAGCCGGCTGACCACGACCACCAGCCAGCCCCCCACGTCGTCGATCTGGTCGAGGTCGGCCCGGGCCAGCCGGGCGAAGCCCTCCTGGACGGCGTCCTCGGCCTCGGCCACGTTGCCGAGCATCCGGAACCCGATGTCCAGCACGTGGCGGCGGTGCTCCCGCCAGGCCCGGCCCAGTTCGTCGTCCATCCCGGTCCTCCCCGGCGTCTCGGCTCCACCCGGTAAGGACGCCGGCGGCCATCGGAGTGTGACAGCGAAGTGTGACATCGGCGGCGATGTCACACCTGCCCGTCCGCCGGCGTCCTTGTGGTCAACACCGACCCACTGTTCGACCATCTGATCGGAGTCCCCCCATGTCGATCGCCTTCGTCGTCGTCGATGTCCTGCTGGCCGTGGCGCTCGCCGTCTCGGGCACCTTCGCCCTCATCCACCATGAGCGGGTCCTGGTGGCCATGGCCGCGGCGGGAGTGCCGGAATCGAAGCTCACCCTGCTCGGTGCGCTCAAAGTCGCCGGAGCGGTCGGCCTGCTCGTCGGCCTGGCCGTGCCCTGGATCTGGGCCGCGGCCGTCGTCGGCGTCGTCCTCTACTTCGCCGGCGCCATCGTCACCCACCTGCGGGCCCGGGACTACGCGCTGGGCCCGGCGTCCGCCTTCGGGCTCCTGGCCGTGGCCGCCCTGGCCCTCGGGCTCGCATCATGAAGCTGACCGTCTTCGGTGCCACCGGCGGGATCGGCGGGCAGGTCGTGCGTCAGGCGCTCGACGCCGGCCACAAGGTGACGGCGGTGGTCCGGGACCCGGCCCGCTTCGGTGTGACCCATCCGGCGCTCGAGGTCGTGACCGTTCCCGGCCTGACCGACCCCGACGTCCTGCGACCGGTGGTGGACGGCAGCGACGCCGTCATCTCGGGCGTCGGACCCCGGGGCCGCAAGGACGGGCCCGTCGCCTCGACCGCCACCCGGGCCATGCTGTCGGCACTGGAGGCGAGCGGCGTGCGGCGCTTCGTGGCCGTGAGCGCGGTCCCGGTCGGGCCCGTCCCGGAGGGCGAGAGCTTCCTCAACCGGCGGCTCCTGCTCCCCTTCATCAGCCGGCTCCTGCGGGACCTGTACGCCGACCTGACGGCGATGGAGGAGGAGATCCGGCGCAGCGACACCGACTGGACCGTGGTTCGCCCGCCCAAGCTCACGGACAAGCCGCTGACCGGGAAGTACCGGGCCGTCGTGGGCGGAAATGTCCCGCGGGGCTATGCCATCTCCCGGGCCGACACGGCCCATGCCATGCTCGCGGCCCTGGACGATCCCGCGACGTTCGGCCAGCCGGTCGGCGTCGCCTACTGAGAGACGATCGGCGAGCGCGGTCCGGGAGATCGAGCACTGAGTCTCGGGTCTGACGGGCGGCGTCGGGCAGACTGTTGGGCATGACTCGCCCCGAGCGGCACGTGCCCGCCTGGCTGGATACGGCCACCGCGGTGGCCTGGCGGGGCCTCGTGGTGGCGGCGGCGCTCCTGGCCGGCGTGATCGTCCTGTCCCGGTTGACCGTCGTCGTCGTCCCGGTCATCGGCGCCCTGTTCGTCTCGGCCGTGCTCGTTCCCCCGTCCCGCTGGCTCCGCCGCCACGGCTGGCCGCCGCTGCTGGCCACCTGGGGCTCCTTCCTCGCCGCGGTGGCGATCGTGGTCGGGATCGGTTTCTGGCTCGTGCCCCGGGTCGCCGACCAGTGGGGCCCGCTGCGCCAGTCGCTGGCCCAGAACGTGGACGACACCCGCAACTGGCTCATCGACGGTCCGCTCCACCTGTCGAAGTCCCAGGTCGACCGGTACGCCAACGAGGCGAAGGACCTCATCACCGGCAACAAGACGGCGGCCGTCCCCGGGAAGCCGGCCGACCCGGGCGCCTCGTCGATCATCGGCGGGCGGCTCCTGCGGGGGGCGGCCAGCAGCGTCCGCCTCCTCATCCACATCCTGGCCGGGATGATCCTCACCATCGTCATCTCGTTCTTCTTCGTGAAGGACGGGAACGCCATGAGCGACTGGGTCCTCGAGCAGCTGCCACCGTCCTCGGCGGAGACGGCCCGGGCCATCGGGGCCCGGAGCTGGGTGACGTTGACCGGTTACGTGCGGGGCACCGCCGTCAACGGCCTGGTGAACGGCATCCTGATGTCGATCGGGCTGCTGCTGCTCCACGTGCCGCTGGTGCCGGTGATCGCCGTGCTCACGTTCTTCGGCGGGTTCTTCCCGATCGTGGGCGCCTTCGTCAGCGGCGGCGTGGCCGCCGCCGTCGCCCTCGTGGCCAAGGGGCCCGGGACCGCGCTCCTGGTGGTCGGGCTCACCCTCGTGATCCACCACGTGGAGGGCTACCTCGTCGGCCCGATCGTCCTCGGCCGCGCCGTCCGGCTCCACACGATCGTGGTCCTCCTCGCCCTGGCCGCCGGCGGCGAGGTGGCCGGGGTCTTCGGCGCCTTCGTGGCGGTGCCGCTGACGGCCGTGGTGGTCGGCATCGTCGACGAGCTCCGCCACGGCGAGGCCAACCGGGCGGCCGCCAGCGCCGGGGAGCTGCGGTCAGCGAGCCCAGGGACCCTCGTCGGGACTCGGCATCCCGGGCAGGAGGCCGTGGTCGCCCGGAGGGTCGGGGAAGCCGGGCAGGCCGAGCCGGCGGGAGGGTAGCCGCACCCGGACGGTCCCGCTGGCGGTGACCTCGTCCCGCTGGTTGGTGCACTCGACGGCCAGCACGACCTCGGGCCACGCCGCGGCGCCGGCCTCGACGGCGTCCACCCGGCCGGTGAGGCGGGTCAGGTCGCCGAGGGTGTTGAAGCCTTTGATGCGGTCGTCGGCGGCCACGATGACGGCGTCGTCGCCCATCCAGTCGGTGACCATCTGGAGGAGCCAGGCGTTCCGGAGCATGCCGTAGTCGTAGGCCCGGGGCGCCCCGACCGACTGGGCGTAGCGGTCGTCCCAGTGGACCCGCATGGCCGAGTCCCAGGCGCCGTACTCGTTGCGGGAGTAGAAGCCGCCCATCCGCCGGCGGTTCTTCCAGTTGAGCCGGTAGGGGTAGATCTCGTGGCGGCCGTTGCCCATCAGCCAGGCGATGACGTCGCCGGTGACCATGGGGCCCCGGTAGCGGGTGGGGAGCTCCTCCCCGACCACGACGTCGTCGACGTAGCGGGGCTCCGCGCCCCGGATCTCCTCGGCGGCGTAGTGGGCGTCGACCATCTCCAGCTCGTCGTCGGTGTAGACGTGCTGGAGCCGCGCCTCCCGCAGGACGTCGCGTTTGGCGGCGGCATCGCGTTCGGTGTGGACGAAGTCGGCGTCCCAGACGGCGATCAGCTCGCCGGCGTCGTTCCAGTACACCCGGCGCCGCACCGACAGCGCGGAGCGTCCGCCGAAGCGGGACTCCTTCTCCGTGATGGCGACGTAAAAGCGGCGGACCCAGAGCCGGTCGCCTTCCTGGACGGGGCGGAACCAGCGGATGTGGTCGCCGGCCCAGAACATGTGGACGCCGGCCAGGGCGCCCTTGCCGCGGGCCTTCAGCTCCGGGGTGGTCGGGATCCTGGGGGTGAGCCCCGCCCCTTCGAGAAAGCCGGGCGGGGCGATGATCCGGCCCCACCGGGAGCCGGCGGCATGATCGGGGTCGCAGTACAGCGGGTTGTCGTCGCCGAACCCGTTGGCGTAGTGGCGGATGCCGTCCCGGGTCGCTTCCTCGTTCCAGGCCGTCCACCGGTTGTAGGGCCAGTCGATGCCGATCTTCTCCCGGAACTTCTCGATGCCGGCGGATGTGAGCCGCCCGAACTCGAGGTCCTCGGCCGGTTGCGTCACCGTCATGAGCCGCTGCTCCTTCAGTCGAGGCCGGCCAGCAGGCCGTCGTTGAGGCGGCTCGGAAGCTCGCGGATCAGGTGGACGGGCGTGACCCTCTTCGGTGTGACGAGGTGGCGGGCGCCGGCCGCCGCGGCGTCGGCGATCTGGGCCGCCACCTGGTCCGGCGTCAGCGTCGGAAGCGCCCGCACCCGGTTCAGCCGGGCCGATACCGCCGCGATCGTCGGCGACCGGCGGGCCTGCTCCATGAGCTCCGTGCCGGCCACCTCGCCGAGTTGGACGATGGTGGCCCGCACCGGCGTACGGCGCAGCTCCCGCTGCAGGGCGGCGGTGAAGTGGGTGAGGCCCGCCTTGGTCGCGCCATAGGTCGTCAGCGTCGGGAAGGCGGTGAGCCCGCTCAGTGACGAAATACAGACGATCCGGCCCCGGCCCCGGGCGAACATCCCGGGGAGCACCTGGCGGCACAGCTCCGCCGGCGCGACACAGTTGACGGCGAAGCTCTGGCGGATGTCGTCGGCCGACTGGTCGACGAGCCGGTTCACCACCGCCACGGCGGCGTTGTTGAAGAGAACGTCGACCGGACCGGCGCCGGCTTCGATGCGGGCGACCAGACCGTCGAGATCGGCGGCCTCGGCGAGGTCGGCCTGGACGGCCTGCCCGCCGATGTCGGCGGCCAGCGCCTTGAGCGGGACTTCGCTGCGGGCCACCACGGTCACCGTCGCCCCCCGGGTGGCCAGCTCCCGGGCCAGCGCGGCGCCGATGCCCCGCGAGGCGCCGGTCACCACGACGTGGGCACCCGACAGGGCCAGCGGCGCAAGCGGGGGACTCAACTGCGCCCCACCAGCTGGAAGTCGTCGCCGATCACGTCGGTCTCGTGGGCCAGCCGTTGGTCGAGGAGGACGTTGACCGCGGCCCGGAGCTCGCCCCCATCTTCGGGGCCGACAGCGGGGAACGTCGCCTCGACTGTCCGGGACAGCACCTCGGTGGCCCGGTTGTAGTCAGCGGCGACGTCAGCGGAGTGGAGTCCCGGGCTCACGTTCGCCCGGAACTCCTCCAGCGCCTGGGCGACGGACGCTGCGCCCGGCAGGTCGGAGGCGGCGACGCGGGAGGCGACCATTTCGATGGCGGACATCTCCTCGCCCATCCAGCCGAGCTCGTGTTCGGCCCGCACCGCCAGGGTCCGGAGGATCTGATCGATCATGTGGAGGCTGGTGGCCACCTGGGGATCCGTGACGGCCGGCGCCACCTTCTCGGCCAGCTCCCGGCGGACGACGTCGAGCAACTGGGCCGTTGTCGGAGCGGTGATCATCGGGCGTCCATCTGGCTTGGCTCCATCTGGGCGGCCATGGCCGCCTCCAGTTGCCGCGTGCCGCCCAGGAACAGCCGGTGGGTGAACGGCTCGGCCGACACGAGGTAGGCGCTCGTCAGCAGATGGTTCTCGCCCCGGGCCATGGCGGCCACCCCGGCCAGCATCGCCCCGAACGGCTTGGCGCCGGCCAGGATGGCGAAGTAGCCGACGGTCAACGGGTTGACGATCTCCGGCGACGTGCCGGTGAGCTCGCAGTACCGGGAGCAGAACGCCACCGGGTCGAGGCCGATGAGGTCGGGTGGGGCGAAGGCAGCGACGTTCTGGCACCAGCCGAGGTCGAAGCGGGGGTCGCCGACGTGGGCGTACTCCCAGTCGATGACCTGCATCCGGCCCTGGGCGTCGATCATGACGTTGCCGGTCTGGAACTCGCCATGCACCAACGTGAGCGGCGCCGGGGGCGGCTTGTGGGCCTCGAGCCAGCAGGCGACGTACCGGAGGAACGGGTTGCGTTCGGCGTGGTCCGCCTCCACCTGCCGCCAGGCGGCGATGAGCCCGTCGACGTACTCGTCCCAGCCGGCCGGACGGGCGTAGCGGTCGGGGGCGGCATCGGCGCCGGCGCCGTGCACGGCGGCCAGCGTCTCGGCCAGCTGCCCGGCCAGGCGGCGACGATCCGTGTCGTCGGCGGCGGCGGCGTGGGCGCCGAGCTGGGGGCCGTCGACGAAGTCGAGGACGATGCCGGGCCGCTCGAGGATCGACCCGTCGTCGAAGGCCAGGGCCGCCGGCATCGGCATGGTGCCTTTGGCGGTCAGCTCGGCCAGCAGTTCCCATTCGTGGGCCCGATCGGTGGAGGTCAGCGCCGCCCCGGCCGGTGGGTCCGTCCGCAGCACATGGCGGCGTGTCCCTTCCGCCGACGTGGCCGTGAATCCATAGGTGAGCAGGCTGTAGCCGCCCGGGATCGGTTTCACGTCGCTGACGCTCACGTCGGCCGGTGCACCGTTCTTGCGGAGGACCGCCTCGAGGCGGGCGGGCAGATCGGTGGTCGTCGTCATGCGGGCTCCCAGGTGAGCGGAAGGTGGTCAACTCCCATGGCGCCGCCGCCGTGGGAGCGGATGACCGCCCCGTCGGCGATGCGGTAGTCGGGAATGCGACGGTGGAACTCCTCGAGCGCCACCTTGAGCTCGCAGCGGGCGAGGTGCGACCCGAGGCAGCGGTGCGGCCCGGCGCCGAAGGCCAGGTGGCGGTTTGAGGTGCGGTCGAAGCGGACGCCGGTCGCGTCGTCGAACTCCGCCGGGTCGCGGTTGGCCAACACGGTGGAGAGCAGGACCCGGTCGCCCTCTCTCAGGCACACGCCGGCGAACTCCACGTCGCGGGTCACGGTGCGGGCCGGATTCACGACCGAGAAGGCCCGCAACAGCTCCTCCACCGCCGCCGGGATCAGCGCCGGGTCGGCCACCAGCGCCTTGCGGTGCTCGGGGTTGGCGGCCAGGTGGGCAAAGGAGAAGCCAAGGGCCGCCGTGACGGTGTCGAGGCCGGCGATGAAGAGGAGGAAGGCGTAGTCGAAGATCTCGTCCCTGGTCAGCGGTCGCCCGGCGACGTCGGCCCGGGTCAGCACGGCGAACAGATCGTCGGTCCGGCCTGCGACGCCCTCGGCCATCCGGCGGGTGACGAGCTCGTCGAGGTAGCCGGCGATCTGCGCCTTGGCGTCGGCCCGCACCTCGGGTCGGTCGTGGGCGTGGAGCAGGGCGTGGTTCCACGCCGCGAAGCGGGTCGCCTCGGCGGCCGGGAGCCCCAGCAGCTCGACGAAGATCGTGGTCGGGAACGGAACGGCGAAATCGGCCAGGAACTCGCAGGCTCCCTGTGCGGCGATCCTGTCGAGGAGACCGACGCACGTGGCGCGGATGGCCGGTTCGAGCCGAGCCACCGCCTGGGGCGAGAACACAGCCGCCAGTGGGTGGCGGTAGACGCCG
Source organism: Actinomycetota bacterium (assembly GCA_030838785.1). Classification (GTDB taxonomy): domain Bacteria; phylum Actinomycetota; class Acidimicrobiia; order IMCC26256; family BP-133; genus BP-133. The sequence goes on from JAUZEY010000423.1 coordinate 12,941, forward strand.
TGCTCCGGCGGGTCGAGCTCGAGCGGAAGGAGACGCCGGGGCCGGGGCGTCGGCGGGATCCCGGTGATCCGGCTCGAGAAGAGCTCGGGCTGTTGGAACGCGTCCCGGATGTCGGCTGCTTCCGTCAGCACCCAGTAGCCGCCGTACATCGACGACTGGAAGGCCCGCTGCCCCCGGGCGGCGTCGAACACGCCGAACGGGTCGGAGACGATGCGGGGATCGTGGTGGTAGTCGAAGGCGGCCGCGACCGGCCTGTCAGTGTCAGGCATCGAAGCGGAACAGCTTTCGGGCGTTCAGCTCGACCATCTGGTGGACTTCGTCGTCGGGGACGTCGGCCAGCGTCCCGGCCGCCCGCTTCCGGGCGTGGGGCCAGTTCGAGTCGGAGTGCGGGTAGTCGCACTCCCAGGTGATCC
>JAUZEY010000427.1 GCA_030838785.1 Actinomycetota bacterium
GCGACGCCCACCAGGGCCTGACCGAACTCCGGCGTCTGGATGACTCGGGGGCGGTGAAGGTGCGGGCCGTCACAGTGGTGGAGCGGCGGCCGGACGGGGTCTGGCGCATTACCGACGAAGTGGAGCATCCGAGGTTCGTGGGTACCGTCACCGGAGGCATCATCGGGACGCTCCTCGGCGCCCTGACCGGGCCGCTGGGGTTCCTGCTCGGTGCCACCGCCGGGGCGCTGGCCGGAGAGGTGATCGATGTCACCGGGGACGAAGCCAGCGAGCTGATTCTTGAGGCGATGATCGCTCGGATCCCACCCGGGACCACGGCCCTGCTGGCCGATGTCGACGAGCCCACCACCGACGCGCTCGACGCCGCCATGGAGAAGTTCGGCGCCCGGATCACGCGGTGGGCTCGCGGCGAGGTCGAAGCCGAACTGGAGGGGGCCGGCGAGGCCACCGAAGCCGGCCGTCGGGAGACCAGGCGGATCTTCCACCGGTTGAAGGAGAAGGCCGGAACTGTCTGAGCGCCCGGTGGATCATCCGGCCGTGCACGGACCCGTGCTGACGGGGCCGCTGCGGGTCTCGGCCGCGGCGATCTTGGGTCGAACCTCGTCGGAGGTGAGGGCGTAGCCGATGTCGTCGTTGAGCGACGAGCGGGCGAACACCACACCGACGACCGCCCCGTCCGGTCGGACGAGCGGGCCGCCGGAGTTCCCGGGCCGGATCCGCGATTCGACCTCGTAGACGGCCCGCATCGTCAGCCGCCGCCCGTAGATGTCCCGGCCGATGGCGTTGAGGCGGGTCAGGACGGCGGCCGGCTCGGCATCGAAGGGCCCGCCGCCGGGGTAGCCGAGAACGACCCCGGTCGTACCGCGGGGAACCCCAGTGCCGAGGAGGTCGAGGACGGGCTCCCCGAGCGGTCCGGTCCGCAGCACGGAGAGGTCGAGGGCGGGATCGAACAGGATGGGCGTGGCGTCGTGGCTCCCGTGGCTGTCGACCACGACCGGATGGCGGACCCCGGCGACGACGTGGGCGTTGGTGACGACGATCCCCGGCCCGGCGACGAACCCGGAACCCTCCTGGGTCACACTGCAGGCCTTCCCCACGATCTTGACCGTCGAGGCGCCGGCCCGGGCCACCGCCGCCCGCAGCTGGGGGTCGCCGGGCAGGGGGAGCCGGGGCGCGGGGCGGGGCTCCAGCTCGGCGAACACCTGCGGGAGACCGCCGGCGTCGATGAGGCGCTGCAGGCGGGAGAAGACCGACGGGGCGGACGGCAGGTGGCGGTTCAACGTGCGCAGGATGGCCGACTGCTGCGCCTCGGCGGCGAGGTCCCGGACGGGGGCGGTGGCCAGCATGGAGGCGACCAACCAACAGGCGAGGAGGGCGGACGCCGCGGCCAGCAGCGCGCCGACCCCTGCGTCGACACGGTCCACGCCGGCGCGGCGGAGCCGCCCCCACGCCCGCACCCCGAGTTCCCGGCCGACGCCACCGAAGGCCAGCGTGAAGCCGAACAGGCTGCTGAGCGCCAGGATGGCCTTCACCGTCGGATCGCCGGCCAGCCCGGCGGCCAGCGGCGCCACCGCTGCCCCGACGACGAAACCGACGGCCACGCCTCCGGCGGACAGGAGCTGCGTGGCGGCACCGAGCAGGAGGCCGTGCAGCCCGGCGCCGAAGACGATCAGGAGGATCAGCAGGTCGAGCTTGTTCAAGGCGGCGGTGGCGGCGTCGACGTCGACGCCCGCGCCGCCAACGCGTTGTCCAGCCACTGGCGCAGGGCCGGCTCCGGCGCGGCCCCCGCCTGGCGGGCGATCACGTGGCCCCGGTGGGTCACCAGCAGCGTCGGGACCGCCTGCACGGCGAAGCGCCGGGCCACCTGCGGCGCTTCGTCGACGTTGACCTTCACCAGCTTCACCTTGCCGGCGTAGCGCCGGGCGAGCTGTTCGAGCACGGGGCTCACCATGCGGCACGGGCCGCACCACGGCGCCCACAGGTCGACCAGGACGGGCAGGCCGGCCTGGTCGACCACCTCGGCGAACGTGCGGTCGTCGGCATCGGCGATCCACGGCAGCGGCGCGCCGCAGTTCCCACACTTCGGTATGCCGGGGGCGGCGGCCGGGACCCGGTTCTTCTTGCCGCACACCTCGCACACCACCACGTCGGCGGCCACGACCGTCACCGCACCGGGAGGAAGCGGCTCGAGCGGTGCGGCGCAGCCGGCGGCGGAGCCTCGTAGGGGCTGGGGATGTACTCCACCGACGGCCGGCGGCCCTTCGGCTGGGGGTACAGCGCCATGAGCAGCCGGACCTCGTCGGGCAGGTCGGTCGACACCGGCAGGCCCAGCGTCTGGGCCATGTCGGCGTCGATGGGGAAGTCGTGGGTCCACCGGCCCTCCGACAGGGTGTGGGCCAGGTCGCGAGCGTGGTCCTCCGGCAGCCGTTTGGCCAGCAACTTCCCGACGAACGCCTGGACCTGGTGCTGGGCCTTGCGGCCGACGTCGGCCAGGATCAGCGTCTTGTCGTCGACCTCGTTCTTGTCCTTCTGCTCCACGGCGGCCAGGATCGAGGCGGCCGGCATGTCGCCGATCTGGGGGTCGACCGGGCCGAGCACGGCCGAGGGGGACATCACGATCCGGTCGGCGGCCAGCGAGATCAGAGTGCCGCCGCTCATGGCGTAGTGGGGCACGTAGACGGTGACGGGGGCGGGGTGGCCGGCCAGGGCGGCGGCGATCTGCTCGGCGGCGAGGACGAGGCCGCCGGGCGTGTGCAGAATCATGCTGATCGGCACGTCCTTGCCGGTCATCTCGATGGCCCGGATGACGGCCTCGGAGTCGTCGATGTCGATGAACCCGCCGAAGGGGATGCCGAGGAAGGCGAACCCCTCGCGGCGGTGAATGAGCGTGATGGCCCGCGACCGGTCCCGTTTCTCCAGGGCCCGCAGGGCCGAGGCCCGCTGGTAGGCCAGGAACCGTTGCTGGAGAACGGGTTGCAGGCTCGAGAGCATAAAGAACAGCCACAGGACGTCGAGCGGGGTCATGACCTAAGCCTCCGTGGTTGTTCGCCCGGTCATCGGGCGTCGGGCCGGGGGACGACCAGAACGGGTGACGGGCTGCGCCGGACGATGTCGGCCGCCTCGCTCCCGAACACGATCCGGGTCGGACCGGTCCGGGCGTGGGAGGCGACGACAACCAGCGTCGCCGGGTTGTCGCGCAGGTACAGCTCCAGGCCGGAGGCCGGGCTGATGGGGTCGTAGAGGGGCAGGGCCTCCACCTTGTGGCCCTGCTGGCGGGCGGGGGCCACCAGGCCTTCGAGGAAGGCCTCCACGTCGCCGTCGGGGCCGAAGCGCCGCCGCGCCGGATGGTCGGGCCGCAGGGCCGGAGGGACCGGTTCCGCCACCGTGGTCACCGTGAGGGGTTCCTCCAGGAGCTCGGCCCAGCCGAGCCCGATCGGCACCAAGGCGGCCGAGGCCGGCGTGTCGTCGACCGCCACCATCACGCCGTGCCCGCCGGGATGCTCGGGGGCCTCACCTGCCTCCCCTGACGCATGCTCGTCCGGGTGGGGGCCGACGACGACCACGGGATCGTGGCCCCGGGCCACCACCTCGGTGGCCACCGACCCGACGAGCGCCGCCGACCGGCCCCGCCCGTGGCTGGCCATGCAGGCCAGTGCCCTGTCCCGGCCCAACTGGCGCAACTGCTCGTGGATCGCCCCGGCGGGGTCGAGGCTCACCACCACCGAGCGGCGGACGGGGCCGAGGCAGGGAGGAACGACGGCCGCCAGTTCCGCTTGCCGGGCGGCCACGTCGTCCTCGGTCGGAACGGCGGAGAACAGGAGGATCCCGGCGTCGAGCTTGCCGGCGAGGCGCGCCGCCACCGGCACCGCCCGTCCCGAGAAGCTCGAGCCGTCCAGCGGGACGAGGACGATGTCGACGTCGTCGGGGACCCTGCCGGTGGCGCTCATGCCGCTCCCGACTGCGCCGCCCGGCCGGCTTCGTCCGCCCGACGGGCAGGCAGCTGGTGGACCTCGGCCATGTGCTGTTCGACCCGGTCCTCCACCAGCTCATGCACCAGCTCGGGGAGCACGAAGCGCTTCAGGTAGAGGATGGCAATGGTCAGGTCGAGGACCACGGCCGCCATGAACAGCGGGATCGACAGCCACCAGGTCCAGACCTGGGCGGCGATGATGGTGCTCATGCCGCCGCGTGCCGCGCCTGGTCCGCCCGGGGCTCCAGTGAGGAGTCCAGCCTGTGGAGCCGAGCGGCGAGGGCCAGCCAGAGGCCGCCGGTGACCAGGGCGTACCAGCCGATCAGCCAGGTGATGGCCAGGGCGCCGGTGCGGGGGAACATGACGAGCAGGGCGGCGAAGACCAGCGACAGCACTCCAGCCAGGGAGAGCAGCCACTCCTGGCGCAGGGTACGACGGAGGCGGAGGGCTGTGGCGATCTCCAGACCTCCGGTGAGCGCTGCCCACGCCGCGATCAGGTAGAGGAGGACCAGGGCGGTGATGCCCGGCCAGGCGAAGGTGGCGAGCCCGGCGGCGATGCCGGACACCCCTTCGACGATCAACCAGCCCCGCTCGCCCCTGGTCTCGGACTCCCCCCGCAGGGTGGCGGCCAGGATCATGGCGCCGTCGACGAGGGCGTAGACGCCGAACAGCAGGACCAGAGCCGTCAGCGTGATGCTCGGCCAGAGCAGGGTCAGCAACCCGAACACCACCGCCGCCACCCCGCGCCCGGCCAGCTTCCGCCAGTCGCCGATGAACAGGACAATCACGGGATCAACCTCCTTGCCCGGCGATGCCGGCGTCGGTGACCGATGCAGGGTTGTCGTAGTCGACGACGAGCTCGTCGTCGGCGACGTCGATCCGGATGACGGCACCGTCGGCGATGTCGCCGGCGATCATGGCCCGCCCCACCTGGGTCTCAA
>JAUZEY010000434.1 GCA_030838785.1 Actinomycetota bacterium
CCCATTCGTCGAGAGCCTCGCTCAGTTCTCGGCCGGCCCACGTTGCGGCCGAGGTGGCGGTGGCCGGAAGGTGCAGATCGCTGGCCACCAGCACCCGGCCCGTCGCCGGCACGTCAACGGCCAGCACGTCGGCGACGGGGCTGCTATCGGTGGGGTCCATCAGGCGGGAAACGGCGTGCTGACCTTGGCATCCGGACAGCCCCGCTGGGCGAACCGGTCCTTCAGGACCGTGGCTCCATGCCGCATGGCGATTTCCCCCGCCTCGGTCGTGGACGTGATGTGGAGCGAGGATCGCGCCGGCGGAGCCGACTGTCTCCGTGGCCAGCGGTAATTCGCCTTCCCTACCTGCGGGGGTCCCGAGCTACCGGGTAGCTGCAATGCGCTCCTAGAAGAGGATCCCGCCGCCGTCGTGCTGGGGACGCCTCTCGTCGTAGCAGCCGCGGGCGCCGCGCTCGTTCCGGGAGTGCCCGTCGTTGCAGTCCTGGGGTCGGCGGTCCTGATGGCGCGACACGTCGGACTGGGTGGTCGGGGAGCCGACCGCGGCTCCGGCCGGGGCCGCCAGTGTCAGGACCAGCGCCCCGCCCACCAGTGCCATCGCGATCTTCCTCATGGTGTCCTCCTTCGTTCGAAAGCGTCTGCTGACGGATGTCTGGATCAGACCCTCACACGGCGACCGATCCCTGTCTCCCCGGTCAGCGCCCATCCACCCTTCCGGCCGGCTGGAATCGTGCGCTACCTGCTAGCGGGCATGCATGAGCCGGTATCACGCTTGACCAAGACCGGGTTCGGCCTTGGTCGGAGGAGCGATCCGGTTTTGAGTGGGCGAAGCGCCAGCGCGGGGGCCGTCCCGGTGCACGGCCCCACACCCGAAGGGATGGAAGAGATGGCTGCCGAGACCGCCGCCCGCCTCGCCGTCGCTCCCCCGCGTTGATCCATGAAACGGGCACCGACGTCGCCAGACCGCAGTGAGGACGAGGACGCCTCGCTCGTCCCGCTGCTGCTCGCCCTGACGCTCGTCGCCGGCGCGGTCGACGCCGTCTCGATCTTGCGCCTCGGGCACGTGTTCGTCGGCAACATGACCGGCAACGTGCTCTTCCTCGGATCCGCACCGGCGGGCTCCCCGGAGCTCTCGGTGCCCGCCGTGCTGGTGGCGCTCGGAGCCTTCCTTGTCGGCGCAGCCATGGGCGGACGCCTGCCCGCGTCGACTCGCCGGCGAAGGCTCGGGCAGGTCGCCGCGGCAGAAGCGACGCTGTGCGCGGCCGCGGCCGTCGTGGCCGTTGTCGCCAGTGGGACGACCGGGACCTACACCGTGACCGGGCTCTTAGCCGTCGCCATGGGGTGCCAGAACGCCACCGCCCGCGCCCTGGCTGTCCCGGACTTCACCACCACCGTGCTGACCTCCACCCTGAGCGGGCTGGCCGCTGACCGTCCGGACCTGTCGGCGCCGAACTCTCACCTTGTGCGACGGGTCGCCGCCGTGGCTGCGATGTTGGCCGGCGCCCTCGCCGGCACCCTCCTCGTCGTGCACGCGTCGACCGGCTGGGCGCTGGCGACCGTCAGCGCCATCCTGGCCGCCGTCGCGGTCAGTTCACGATCTCGAGGACGGCCATCATGCCCTTGTCCTCGTGGTTGAGGATGTGACAGTGGTAGACCGTTCTCCCGGTGAAGTCGGTGAACTTCATCCGCACCGTGACCTGGCCCCGGGTGGGAACGGTCACGGTGTCCTGCCAGCTCAGCGCATGGTTTGGCCGGCCGTCGATGCTCATCACCTGGAAGGCGTCGGTGTGCAGGTGGAACGAGTGCTGTTCGTCGGACGTGTTCCGGACGGTCCACTCCTCCACCGTGTTCAGGCGGGAGCGGACGTCGACCCGGGTCGGGTCGAAGACCTTCCCGTTGACGTAGAACACCGTCCCGGCCGCGTTCTCGGAGAAGACGATGGTGCGCCGCGCCGCGATCGGCGCACCGGCCAGGTCCTCCATCGGGGCGAAGGAGGCCGGCAACGCCGCCGGGACCATGGGGGTACCACCGGAGACGAGGGTGGCGAGGCTCTGCTGCGGGAACTGATCGCCCGCCGGCCCCGTGTCGTAGACCAGCGTCTCCAACGGGGCGCGGCCGGGCGGCCCACCCTGCACCAGCACGTCGTAGCGGGCGCCGGCGGGGATGACGATCGTGTCCGTGGACCAGACCCGGCTCACGGGGTTGGCGTCCTGGGCGATGACGTGGAACCGGTACCCCAGGAGGCGGAGCCGGTAGAAGATGTTGGCGCTGATATTGGCCAGCCGCCACAGCTGGGTCTCGCCCGGACGGATCGCTATGACGGGGTTGACCTGGCCGTTCACCGTACGGTTCGTCGGCGAGCTGATGTGCAGGTTCTGGGTCCGGATCGAGTCGCCGTCCACCTGGAAGTCCTTGAGGGCGATGACGTGCTCGGTGATGCCCTTGAGATCCGGGGGCAGGTACCGCTGCAACCCGTCGACGATGATGATGCCCGACATCCCTCCGGCGACCTGCCCCGCCGAGTCATGCTCGGCGTGGGAGTGGTACCAGTAGGTCCCCGGCGCCAGGTTGTCGGGAAAGCGGTACACGTAGTGGTACGTCTCGCCCGGCTGGATGTGCACGAAGATGTCGTCGGAGTTCCCGGCCGGCGACACGTGGAGCCCGTGGACGTGCAGGTTGGTCGAGGACCCCAACCGGTTCACCATGGTCAGGTCCATCCGGTCACCAGGACGGAACCGCAATGTGGGCGGCATGTAGAACCCGTTGTAGGTCAGGGCCCACAGCCGGCGACCGGCCAGTACCACCCGGCGCCGCTCGACCACGAGCCGCACCGGCAGGACCCCGTCCCGGCTTGAATACTCCGGCGGGTCCTGGAGCGGCTGGCCTGCCGGCTGTGCCATGCCCGGCTGATCGCCGACGAGCACGATGACGGCGAAGACCAACGCCGCGGCCGCCAGCGGCGCCACAAGTCGAGAACGCAGCATCCGGCGAACGTACCGCACCGGGGCAGTACGGTTGATGATGGCCGATGGCAGCTAACCGGTAGCCCGGGATTCCAGCCGGCCGCCAGTGGAAATGGGCACTGGCGGTGACGACAGGCGGTGGCTCCAGCGCGAGTCTCGACCAGTGGAGCTACGCGAGATCACGCCCTTGGCCGAGAGGCGCGCATCGCTGACCGACGGATTCCACCTCGTCGTCGATGCGCTGAAACTCAACGGAGTCCAGACGATCTACGGCGTTGTCGGGATCCCCGTCACGGACCTGGCCCGGCTCGCGCAGGCGTCCGGGATCCGCTACATCGGATTCCGGCACGAGGCAAGCGCCGGCAACGCCGCCGCCGCCGCGGGCTTCTTGACGAAAAGGCCCGGCATCTGTCTGACGGTCTCCGCGCCGGGATTCCTCAACGGGCTCGTGGCACTGGCCAACGCCACGACCAACTGCTTCCCGATGATCCAGATCTCCGGGTCCAGCGAGCGCCCGATCGTCGACTTGCAGCGGGGGGACTACGAGGAGCTCGACCAGCTGGCGGCGGCCCGGCCCTTCGCCAAGGCCGCCTACCGCATCAACCGGGTGGAGGACATCGGGCTCGGTGTCGCCCGGGCCATTCGCACGGCGGTCTCGGGTCGGCCCGGTGGCGTGTACCTGGATGTCCCGGGCGCGGTGCTCGGCCAGGCGATGGACGCCGCGGCCGGCGCCGGGTCGCTGTGGCAGGTCACCGACCCGGCGCCGCGGCAGCTGCCCTCGCCGGAGGCCGTGGACCGTGCCGTGAGCCTGCTGGCCCGGGCCCAGCGGCCGCTGGTGGTGCTCGGCAAGGGCGCGGCGTACGCCCAGGCCGACGAGCAGGTCCGGGCCTTCGTCGAGTCCACCGGCATCCCGTATCTGGCGATGTCGATGGCCAAGGGTCTGCTGCCCGACGACCACCCCCAGTCGGTGGCGTCGGCCCGGTCGCTGGCGCTGGCCAAGGCCGACGTCGTCATGCTGGTCGGCGCCCGGCTGAACTGGCTGCTCGGCCACGGCGAGGCGCCCCAATGGTCGCCCGACGCCACGTTCGTCCAGGTCGACATCGACGCCACCGAGCTGGACAGCAACCAGCCCATCGCCGCACCGCTCGTCGGCGACATCGGCTCGGTGATGACCGCACTGGTCGAACGTACCCAGGCGGGTCAGGTCGCCGCTCCCGTCGCCTGGCGCGATGAGCTCGAGGCCCGCAAGGCCCGCAACGCCGCCTCGATGCGCCAGCGGCTGGAGGCCGACCCCTTCCCGATGCAGTTCTCGAATGCGCTGCGGGCCGTGCGGGACGTGCTGCGCCACCGGCCGGACGTGTACGTCGTGAACGAGGGCGCCAACGCCCTGGACATGGCCCGCAATGTCATCGACATGCAGCGGCCGCGACAGCGGCTCGACAGCGGCACGTGGGGCGTCATGGGAATCGGGATGGGCTACGCCATCGCCGCCGCCGTCGAGACCGGAGCCCAGGTCGTGGCCATCGAGGGCGACAGCGCCTTCGGGTTCAGCGGCATGGAGATCGAGACGATCTGCCGCTACCGGCTGCCAGTCTCGGTGGTCGTGCTCAACAACGGCGGCGTCTACCGCGGTGACGACGTCAACGCCGTCTCCTGCGATCCGTCACCGACCACGCTCAGCCCGGCCGCCCGCCACGACCGGCTCATCGAAGCCTTCGGAGGCACCGGCTACCACGTCACGACCCCCGACGAGGTGACCGCGGCGCTCAAGGCGGCGCTCGCCTCCCGGGGGCCGGCATTGGTGGACTGCGTGCTCGACCCCGGGGCCGGAACCGAGAGCGGCCACTTGACGCACCTCAATCCCAAGAGCGCCGTGAAAGGGACACACCATGATTGACACCCTTCCCCTGACCGGCATCAAGGTCATCGACTTCACCGGTGTGCAGGCCGGACCGGCGTGCACCCAGCTGCTGGCCTGGTTCGGCGCCGACGTCTTGAAGGTCGAGCGCACCTCCGGCGGTGACGTCACCCGTCACCAGCTGCGAGACATTCCCGACGTCGACGCCCTCTATTTCACCATGCTCAACAGCAACAAGCGTTCGCTGGCCATCGACACCAAGACCCCCCAAGGCCTGGCGGTCATGGAGATGCTGATCCGCCGGTCCGACGTGCTGGTCGAGAACTTCGCCCCGGGGGCGATGGACAGGATGGGCCTGCCGTGGGAGCACATCCACGAGCTCAACCCCCGATTGATCTACGGGTCGGTCAAGGGCTTCAACGACGAGTCCCCCTGGGCCGACCTCAAGGTCTACGAGAACGTCGCCCAGGCGGCGGGCGGCGCGGCGTCCACGACCGGATTCTGGGACGGGCCGCCCACGATCAGCGCCGCGGCCCTCGGTGACTCCAACACCGGGATGCACCTGGCCATCGGCATCCTGACGGCCCTG
>JAUZEY010000584.1 GCA_030838785.1 Actinomycetota bacterium
GTCGAGCGGCTCGACGTCGTCCCGCATGAACCGGTCGACCCAGTCGAGCTTCTCCTGGTACTCCGGCTCGGTCTCGAAGTCCCATCCCATGCCCACAGGTTACGGGCCTACAGGTTACGGGCCCACAGGTTATGGGCCGTCAGGCCATGGGAGTTCGGACCGGGCCGCCGGAGGTCAGGCGGCGGCGCCGGCGGGGGTGGCCGTGGCCCGGCGTTCGAGCCAGCGCCGGAGGGCGAGCACGTCGTCCTCCCGGTAGCGGCGGTGACCGCCCAGGGTGCGGACGGTCACCAGGCGACCGGTGGCCTCGAGACGGCGCAGCTTGGACAGGCGGACACCGAGGAGTTCGGCGGCTTCGGCCGGTCGGAGAATCGGCACACCGTCGTTCATCGTCTACCTCCAGTCAGGGGGACACGGACGGCCGCCAGCCGGAGCCCGCCGGAACGACGCAAGCGCAGCAGCGGGTCGGCGGGTTGGATCCGGGCCGCCGACCGGAAGGCCAGCAGCGCCAGGACCACCGTGGCGGTGAGGATGGCGCCCTGGGCGCGGACGGTCGCACCGACGGAGCCGCCGGCCACCTCGAGGCCGAGCAGCGTGGCCTGGATGGCGACGGCCAGGATCGTCACGACCCGGGTGACCCGGGCCACGGCCCATCCGACCTTGGCCGACAGGGGAGCAGGGGATTGAGAACCAGTCACGTAGCCTTCAACGCTGCCGCGGGGGTGGCCTTACGCCCAAACACCCCGAAATCCGTCGACATCCCGAAACTTCGACTCAGAGCGGTCAGAACTGCCGAACGTTGACCACTGACCGTGTTCCCAGTGGCAGGCCATGGTAAACCCGGCCGGCGGCGTCCTACTCGTAGCGCAGCGCCTCGATGGGCGTGAGCTTGGCCGCCCGGTTGGCCGGATAGGCCCCGAAGAACACGCCGACCAGCGCCGAGACGACGAACGACACCACGATCGAACCCATTGACACGACCGGCCGCAGCGGGCCGATGTGGAGTTGGGCGAGACCGACCCCGACCGCGACGCCCATGCCTCCCCCCATGAGGGCCAGGAGCACGGCTTCGACGAGGAACTGACTCAGGATGTCGCTCTTCTGCGCCCCGAGGGCCTTGCGGATGCCGATCTCCCGGGTGCGCTCCGTCACCGTGACGAGCATGATGTTCATCACCCCGATCCCCCCGACGAAGAGCGAGATGGCGGCCACGGCGGCGAGGAGGAGGCTGAAGACGAGGGCGGCCGCCTTGCCGGTGTTGAGCAGGCTGGCCTGGTTGAAGATCTGGAAGTCGAGCGGTTGGCCCGGACCGAGCTTGTGGGTCTGGCGCAGGATCCGCACCGCCTCGGCCTGGGCGGCGTCGGTCTGGGTGCGGGACGCGGCCTGGATGGCGATGAGCGTGTAGGTGTCGATGTTGCCGACCATGGAGTCCTTCACGGTCGACAGGGGAGCGATGACGACGTCGTCCTGGTCGCCGATGCCGCTCGACCCCTTCTTCTCCAGCATGCCGATGATCCGGAACCGCACGCCGTTGAAGGTCACCTGCTGCCCGACGGGGTTGAAGCCCTTCGACCACAGGTGCTCGACCACGGTCTGGCCGATGACGGCCACCTTGGCGTGGTTGGACTCGTCGGTCTCGTCGAAGGTCCGGCCGATCTCCATGGTGGCGTTGCGGATCTGGGCGTAGATGGGGGTGGCGCCGATGAAGGTCTGGAGGGCGTAGGTGGCCCCGTCGGCCACGGCGGTGGCGTTCGTCTGCACCGTCGGCGCCACGGCCAGGATGTCGGGGGCCCTCGTCTTGTCGGACAGGGCGTCGACGTCGTTCTGCGTGAGGCGGATCCGCCGGGCGTTGGTCCCGCCCCGGTCCTGGGCGCCCCGGCTCTGCTGGGGGAAGATGTAGACGGCGTTCGACCCCAGCGTCTCGATCTGGTGCTGGACGAGGTTCGAGATCCCCGTCCCCACCGCCACCAGCAGGATGACCGCCGCCGTGCCGATCAGGATGCCGAGCATCGTGAGCAGCGACCGCATCCGGTTGGCCAGCATGCCCCGCAGAGCGACGCGAATGCTGTCGATTGTCACTGTCTCACCCCCCGGCCGGCGCGCGAGACCAACCTGGTGTAATCACTGCATGGCTCCCCAGCCGACAAGCAGTGCGAGTACGAGGGGTCCCAGCCCCGGCTGATCCCGCTAGCCTGCCGCCACTGTACGACGATGTGGCACTAAGTGCCAAGAAACACCTCGGAGCGTGAGGGGCCGTCGCTCTCCGCGCTCCGCTCAGCTGAACAGGTCGGCGTGGCCGGCCACGAACTCGGCGATCGTCTGGGCCGGCGTGCCGGTGATCGTCTCGACGGTGTCGGTGACCCGGTCGTACCGGTTCTGGCCGTGGAGGCGGGCCATGGTCAGGAGGTGCTGCTCGACGTGGGGCGGGAGGCCGATGGCGGCGATGCCCTTGGCCCAGGCGTCGAACGGGACGTCGACGTAGGTGACCGGGCGGCCGAGGCCGCGGCTGAACTCGTCCGCCACCGCCGCCATGTCGAGCGAGCGGGGGCCGGTCAGCTCGTACGTCCGTCCGACGTGGGGAGCGGGATCGGCCAGGATCGCGGCCACGACCCGGGCCACGTCGATGGCCCCGACGGGTGAGGTGCGCCCGGCGCCGAACGGCAGGCGGAGCAGGCCCTCCTCGGCCACCGACCGGGCGTTGACCATGGTGAGCAAAGGGTTCTCCAGGAACATGGTCGGCCGGACGTGCACCACCGGCAGCCCCGACCAGTCGAGGACCTGCTCGGCCAGGAAGTGCAGCCGCTGGTGGCGTGACTCCTCGGTGCTGACCGGCGTCATCTGCGACACCGTCATCTGCGAGATCGACACCAGCACCTCGAGGTCGGCGACGGCCGACGCCACCGAGGCGACGGTCGCCGCCGCCTCGAGGTATTCAGCCGAGACGCTCATGCCGAAGTAGACCCGGCGGCACCCGTCGAGCACGCGGGCGACGTCGCCCGGCTGGGTGAGGTCGCCGGCCACGACCTCGGCGCCCAGTGCCCGCAACGGGGCGGCCCGGTCGTCGTCGTGGTGCACCATGGCCCGGACGGGGAGGCCCTGCTCCCGCAGGAACCGGACGACGAGGCCGCCGAC
>JAUZEY010000478.1 GCA_030838785.1 Actinomycetota bacterium
GTCAGCCGGCGATCTTGCGGAACTGCTTGTCGAGGATGCCGATCGAGACGGGCCCGAGCAGGTCGCCGGCGATCGTGCCGTCGGAGCGGATGAAGAACGTGGCCGGCGCGCCCTGGACCCCGTAGGCGGCGGCCGTCTTCCGGTCGGGGTCGAGGAGGACGGGCCAGGTGGCGTGGCCGGACTCGGCCGTCTTCCGTCCGACCTCCGGATCCTCCCGGTACAGCACGCCGACGATGCTCACCCCCGGGTAGCGACCCTGCATCTGGGCCAGGAGCGGCAGCTCGTTGACGCACTGCACGCACCAGCCGCCGAAGAAGTTCACCACCACCGGCCGTCCCCGGAGTCCGGCCAGCGAAACCAGCTCGCCGTCGAGGGCGCGCAGCTCGAAGGCCGGCGCCGCCCCGGAGTGGAGGGGGTCGACCCGGTCGACCGGCGCCACGACCCGGCGGATCAGCAGGCTGACGGGCACCGAGGTGACGATGAGGGCCAGCGCGACGTAGCGGGCGATGCGCCCCCGGTTGCGGGTCGGCGCGGCCTCGACGGAGCGGGGCGGCCGCTCAGAGACGGTGCTGGACGACGGCGTCGACGGCAATGGCGGCGAACAGCAGGCCGAGGTACGTGATGGAGTACGAGAACAGCCGCAGGGCGGCCTTGGCCGAGCCGTCCCGGTTGAGCTGGCCGGCGACCTGGAGGAACCGGGCGCCGAGCACGATGGCGGCCACCAGGTAGACCGGGCCCATCTGGGCCGCCGGGCACAGCGTCAGCGTCACGCCGACCAGCACCACCGAGTAGGCCAGGATCTGGCGGGCGGCGGCCTTGGGCCCGGCCACCACCGGCAGCATGGGGACGCCGGCAGCGGCGTAGTCGTCCTTGTACTTGAGGGCCAGAGCCCAGAAGTGGGGCGGCGTCCACATGAAGATGATCGTGAACATGACCCAGGCCGGAAGCCCGACCCGGCCGGTGACGGCCGCCCAGCCCACCAGCACCGGCACCGCCCCGGCGGCGCCGCCGATGACGATGTTCTGGGCCGTGGTGCGCTTCAGCCACATCGTGTAGACGAACACGTAGAAGGCGGTGGCGCTCACGGCGAGGGTGGCGGCCAGCAGGTTGGTGGTGGCCCACAGCCACACGAAGGCGAAGATCTCCAGGCCAATCCCGAACCGCAGGGCCTCCTCGGGGGTGACGAGGCCGAGCGGCAACGGCCGGCCGTGGGTCCGCTGCATCTTCTCGTCGATGTCGCGGTCGCAGACGCAGTTGATGGTGTTGGCGCCCCCGGCGGCCAGCGTCCCGCCGAAGAGCACCGTGAGGACCAGCCACGGCGACGGGACGCCCTTTTCGGCCAGCACCATGGCCGGCACGGTCGTGACCAGCAGCAGCTCGATGATGCGGGGCTTGGTCAGCCCGACGTAGGCGCTGAGGCGGTTCCGCCAGCCGACGGCGGGGGCGTGGGGTCGCAGGGCGCCGGCGTCGGCCGCGCTCACCGCTGGAGGTCCCGGTTCATGACGGCCCTGAGCGTACCGTCTGGGGCGGTCCCGGCCCGGACCGGGCCGGTCCGGCCGGTAACCTCTCCGAGGTATGGCTGAACGGGATGAGGCGGCGACGAGATCCGACGTCAAACAGTCGATCCGCATGACCGCCGACCGGCTGCTGGTCCATCCGTCGAAGGAGGCCGGCGAGCGCAAGTCCCGGAGCGGGATCCTGATCCCGGCCACAGCCAACGTCGACCGGCGCCTGGTGTGGGGCGACGTCGTGGCCCTCGGGCCGACGGTCCGCAACGTCGAGCCCAACGACCGGGTGCTGTTCTCCCCGGAGAGCGGCTACGAGGTCGAGATCCGGGGCGACGAGTACCTGATCCTCCGGGAGCGCGACATCCACGCCGTGGCCTCGGAGCGCAGTGAAGGAGCGACCGGGCTGTACCTGTAGCCTCGGCCCGGTGAAGATCGGGATCCTGGGCGGCACCGGCCCGGCGGGGAGCGGCCTGGCCGCCCGCCTGGCCGCCCGGGGGCAGAAGGTCTACGTCGGGTCCCGCGACCCGGCCAAGGCGGAGGCGACCGTCCGGGAACTGGTCGAGCGGTGGGGGCCCCGGATGGCCCACATCGAGCCGGGGTCGAACGCCGACGTCGCCGCCGTGGCGGAGATCGTCGTCCTCGGCACCAATGCCCGGGCCACCGCGCCCACGGCCGCCGAGCACGCCTCCCGGCTGGCCGGGAAGCCGTTGGTGTCGATGGCCAACGCCATGCGCCGGGTGGGGTCCAGCTTCGTGCCCGTCCCCATCGAGGAGGGCTCGATCGCCCAGGCCGTCCAGAAGGCCGCCCCCCAGGCGCTGGTGGCGGCCGCCCTCCACCACATCCCGGCGGCGGCCCTGATGGACCTCGACAAGCCGACCCTCGTCGGCGACGTGGTCGTGGTGGCCGACGACCTCGAAGCGATGCGGGCCACCCAGGCGATGGTCTCCGTCATGCCCGAGCTCCGGGCCCTCGACGGCGGGCCGCTGGAGAACGCCATCGGCCTGGAGGCGTTCTGCGCCGTCCTGCTCACCGTCAACGTGCGCTACGGAGGCAAGGCGACCCTCCGTTTGATGCCTGCTGGGTAGCCTCGCCAGCGTGCCGATCCGCCTCTACGACACCGCCCGGCGGGAAATCGTCCCGTTCGAGCCGCCCCAGCTCGTGCGGATGTACGTCTGCGGCATCACGCCCTACGACTCAACCCATCTGGGCCACGCCGCCACGTACCTGACCTACGACGTCCTCATGCGCCGGCTGGAAGAGCTGGGCCATGAGGTGTCGCTGGTCCGCAACGTCACCGACGTCGACGACTCGATCCTCCCCAAGGCCCGCCAGCTCGGCGTCAACTACCTGGAGCTGGCCGACGCCGAGATGGCCCGCTTCCGCTCCGATATGGAGGCGCTCGGGATGCGGCCGCCGGTGGCCGAGCCCCGGGCCACCGAGGCGGTCCCCCAGATCATCGACCTGGTGGGGCGGCTCTTGGCGGCCGGACATGCGTACAGGGCGAACGGAAGCGTCTACTTCGACGTCTCCACCTTTCCCGCCTACGGCGCGCTGTCCCATCTCAGCCGGGAGGAGATGATCCGCATCGCCGCCGAGCGGGGCGGCCGCCCCGACGACCCGGCCAAGCGCGACCCGCTCGACTTCACGCTCTGGCAGCGCTCCGCGCCCGACGAGCCAGCCTGGGACGCCCCCTTCGGCCCCGGCCGGCCCGGCTGGCACATCGAGTGCTCGGCCATGGTGCTGGCCGCCCACGGCCCGACTCTCGACCTCCACGGCGGTGGTACTGATCTCATCTTCCCGCATCATGAGAGCGAGATCGCCCAGAGCACCTCGATCACCGGGGAGCCCCTGGCCCGGCACTGGATGCACTCGGCCATGGTCGCCTACGACGGCGAGAAGATGAGCAAGTCGCTCGGCAACCTGGTCTTCGTGAGCGATCTGCTCAAGGTGGCCGACCCCCGGGCCATCCGCCTGGCGCTGCTCCGCCACCACTACCGGGCCGGCTTCGAATGGTTCGACACCGACCTCGACGAGGGCCGCGCCCTCCTGCGCCGCCTGATGGCCGCGGCGGCCCGGGGAACGGGGTGTGTCCCCCCGATAGGAACGGGGGGTGTCCCCCCGATGGGGGCGGCGGGAGCCGCCGAAGGCTGCGCTTCCGACCCCGCCTTCGGGGGCGGCGCCGACCCCCGGCCGTTCGCCGAGCGGGTGCGCGACGCCCTCGACGACGACCTCGACGTCCCCCGGGCCCTCGATGCCCTCGACGACCTGGCCAGCGCCATCCTCTCCGGCGGCGACCACTCTGACGCCCCGGCGGAGCTGGTCGGACTCGCCCGCCTGGTCGGCGTCGATCTCACGGTGGCGGCCCGGACGGAGTGAGCCCCAACTGGCGTTCATCTGCCGGGATATGGCGGAAAAGGAACGCCGGAATCGAGCGGCGCCCGGCCGAGCCGCAACCGGCGTTCGTTTACCGGGATAGTGCGGAAAAGGAACGCCGGTTGGCGGGGGCGGGACTCCGGCGGGCCGGACTGGCGCTGGCGGTGGCGATGGCCGCCGGCGCGGCGGTCCGTCCCGCCGGGGCGCAGACCGCCACGACGACGGTGACCCGGGAGCAGGCCGTCCGCCAGGTGCTGGCCCAGCGGGACGACGCCCTCCGGAGCGGGGACCGGGGCGCGTTCCTCGACACGGTCGACCCGTCCGCCGTGCCGGAGTTCAAGGCCCGCCAGGGGCGCCTGTTCGACGGGCTGCGCTCGCTCCCGTTGGCCTCCTACGAGCTGCGGCTGCGGACGGACGAGGTCCCCGACCTGGCCGGCGGCGGCCTCGCCGGGCGCTACGCCGGGGCCGAGGCCGTCTTCCTTCCCCCGGTGGAGGCCCATTACCGCTTCACCGGAATCGACACCACCGACGCCGTCGATGGCTACTACTACACCTTCCTGCTCCGGGACGGGCGGTGGCGCATCGTCTCCGACGGCGACGTCAACGACGTCGGGCTCCCGTCGGCCCGCAACCTGTGGGACTACGGGCCGGTCAGCCAGGAGCGGACGGCGCACTTCACCGTCGTCCACGACCCGTCCGACCGCAAGCGGGCCGAGACCCTGGCCTCGTTGTGCGAGGAGGCCTACGCCCGGCTGACGGCCGCCTTCGGGCGCCCGGTCCCGGCCCAGATCGTGGTGGTCCTGCCCCACAACCTCGACCAGCTGCGGGAGATCCTCCAGGCCACCTTCGACCTGTCGAACTTCGTGGCCTTCGCCAGCGCCTCTGTCGACCGCGACGAGGACTGGCAGTCGACGGCGCCACGGGTCTACGTCCAGGACGCCAACCTGTCCCGCAGCCGGCGCGACTTCCAGCTCCAGACGTTCCACCACGAGTTCACCCACGTGGCCGCCTTCCCGCTGGCCGGCCCGTTCGTGCCGTCATGGATCCACGAGGGCCTGGCCGACTGGATGGCCGGCGGCCGGCTCGCCCCGGCGGCGGTGGAGGGGACCGACGGCCTCCTGCCCCACGACTGGGAGTTCACCACCGGGGGCGGAGACTCGATCCTGCGGGCCTACGACGAGAGCACTTCGGCCATGGCCTTCCTGGCCGCCAGGAAAGGGAAGTCCGCCCCCCTCGACCTGCTGGCGCGCGTCGGCGAGGCCCGGGTGGTGCCGGGCACGAGCGACTATCGCGTCGACCAGGCCCTGCGGGCGGTCTACGGCGCCGGGCTGGAGCAGTTCCAGAAGGACTGCAACGGCGGCCGGTAGCCGGAGGGCGATGGACCGCCGGGCGGACCTACGCGACTGCTCCGAGTGTGGGGCTAGGAGATGCGCCGGACGTTGCCGGCCTGGGGGCCCTTCGGACCCTGGCTCAATTCGAACTCAACCTTGTCGTTCTCGTTGAGCGACCGGTAGCCGTTCTCCTGAATGGCGCTGAAGTGCACGAACACATCAGGCCCCGACTCCTGCGAGATGAAGCCGAAACCCTTCTCGGCGTTGAACCACTTGACCACTCCAACCGGCACGAACGTCCCTCCTGATACTGCACCGTCTTCTTGACGGGCCGCCCCGGGCAAGCGACACCCCACCGCAGCGGGGAACCGAAAGGGAACTGCTCGGAGCGGGTTGGACCTGGCGAACCCTTCGAGGGCACCGTACCAGCCCGGATCGGCGCTGCGGCACGCGCCCCTGACGGTTCGCGGACCCCTCACTGCTAGTCTGGCGGGCCGTTACGCTCACGAGGGAGTTTCGATGGCCCGCAACAACGATCGCAGCCGAGGGTCGAAGCGCGCACCGGCCGCCGCTTCGCTCCGTCCCCGCCGGGGCAAGCCCAAGGTCTGCGTCTTCTGCCGCGATTCGATCCCGTGGGTCGACTACAAGGATGCCAACCTCCTCGGGCGGTTCCTGTCGGAGCGGGCCAAGATCAAGGCCCGCCGTACGACCGGCAACTGCAACCGCCACCAGCGGGAAGTGGCGGTGGCCATCAAGACCGCCCGGGAGCTCGCCCTCCTGCCCTACGCCAAGCGGACCGTGGCCGAGCGCCTCGGCGGGCGCGGCGGTCGGGGTGGGGGCCGGGGCGGGCCCGGCGGCCCGCGCGGCCCCCGCGAGGAGGAGCGGTCGGAGGCTCCGGCCAGTGTCGCAGACGCCACCGCCGAGGCCCCCGACGCCGCGGCCGAGGATCTCGACCTGGACGTCGGCGCCACTGACACATCGCCTGACGGCCCCGGCGGCGACGAGGAATAGGTCTCCGCTCCGTGGCTGACCAGGTCACGGTCAAGCTCCCCGACGGCTCGACGCGCCAGTACCCCGCCGGGGTGACACCGGCCGAAGTCGCCGCCTCCATCGGGCGGCGGCTGGCCGACGCCGCCGTGGCCGCCTCGGTCGGCGGGGTGACCGTCGACCTCGATCGGCCGATCATGGCCGACGCCAACGTGGCCATCCTGACCGGGGACTCGGCGGAGGGCCTCTACGTGCTGCGGCACTCGACGGCCCACGTGCTGGCCCAGGCCGTCCTCGACCTGTTCCCCGGCGCCCGGTACGCCATCGGGCCGCCGATCGCCGACGGCTTCTACTACGACTTCGATCTTCCCGCCGGACCCGATGGCAACCCCGCCCACTTCACCGAGGCCGATCTGGAGCGGATCGACGCCCGGATGCGGGAGATCGTCGGCGAGGCCCAGCCGTTCGTGCGGGAGGAGCTCGACCAGGCGGCCGGGCTCGAGCTGTTCGCCGACCAGCCGTTCAAGCGGGAGATCATCGAGGGCGCCGAGAGCACCGAAGGCGCCGGGGCCGGCGTCGTGTCGGTGTACCGGAACCCGCGCCCGTCCAGCGGCGAAGGGTTCATCGACCTCTGCCGGGGCCCCCACGTCCCGACGACGAAGCGGCTCGGCGCCTTCAAACTCATGAAGGTGGCCGGCGCCTACTGGCGGGGCGACGAGAAGCGCCCGATGCTGCAGCGGATCTACGGCACCGCCTGGCCCACCAAGAAAGAGCTCGAGGAGCACCTCCACCGTCTGGCCGAGGCCGAGCGGCGCGACCACCGCAAGCTCGGGACGGAGCTCGACCTCATCTCCTTCCCCGAGGAGCTCGGCGGCGGGTTGGCGGTGTGGCACCCCAAGGGGGCGATGGTCCGCAAGCTGATGGAGGACTTCTCCCGGGCCGAGCACGAGGCCGGCGGCTACCAGTTCGTGGTCACGCCGCACCTCAGCAAGTCGACGTTGTTCGAGACCAGCGGGCACCTCGACTTCTACGCCGATGGCATGTACCCCCCGATGGAGTTGGAGGGGGCGAAGTACTACCCGAAGCCCATGAACTGCCCGATGCACTGCCTGATCTTCAGGACTCGCACCCGCTCCTACCGGGAGCTCCCGCTCCGGCTGTTCGAGTTCGGGACGGTGTACCGCTACGAGCGCTCCGGCGTCCTCCACGGCCTGCTCCGCACCCGGGGCTTCACCCAGGACGACAGCCACATCTACTGCGCGCCGGACCAGCTCGTCCCCGAGCTCACGTCGCTGCTCGCCTTCGTGCTCCGGGTGCTGCGGACGTTTGGTTTCGAGCACTTCGAAGCCGAGCTGTCGACCCGACCGGTTGGGAAGTCCGTCGGGTCCGACGAGGACTGGGAGAAGGCGACCGCCGCCCTTCACGAAGCCCTGGCCGCGGCGGGCCTGACGTACACGGTGGCCGAGGGCGAGGGCGCTTTCTACGGCCCCAAGATCGACGTCCACCTCCTGGACGCGATCGGGCGGCGGTGGCAGCTGTCGACCCTCCAGGTCGACTTCAACCACCCGATCCGGTTCGAGTTGGAGTACATCGGCGCCGACAACGAGCGCCACCGGCCGATCATGATCCACCGGGCCCTGTTCGGGTCGGTGGAACGGTTCTTCGGCATCCTGGTCGAGCACTACGCCGGGGCGTTCCCGACCTGGCTGGCGCCGGTGCAGGTGCAGGTGCTCCCGGTGGCCGACCGCCACGAGGACTATGCCCGCACCGTGACCCAGCGGCTGGCCGGCGCCGGGTTCCGGGCCGAGTTGACCGACGCCACCCACGACACCCTCGGCAACCGGGTGCGGAAGGGGAAGGTCGACAAGATCCCGTACCTGCTCGTGGTCGGGGACTCCGACGTCGAGGCCGGCACGGTGGGTGTCAACGTCCGGGGCGGCGAGCGGCCCGAGCGGGACGTGTCCGTCGACGAGTTCGTCTTCCGGCTGGCCGCCGAGGTGGCGGCCCGCTCGTAGCGCCGCTCGGGATGGTGGCGGATCGGATGGCGATGGATCGTCTCTGGGCCGGGTGGCGGTCGGACTACATCTCCGGCATCGCCCACGGCGAGGACGGGTGCCTGTTCTGCACGCTCCTGTCGGGCGAGGACGAGGAGTCGCTGATCCTCGAGCGGGGGCCGCTCAGCTTCACGGTCCTGAACGCCTTTCCCTACACGTCCGGCCATCTGATGGTGGCGCCGATCCGCCACGAGTCGGAGCTCAGCGGGCTGTCGGCGGACGAGGGCGCGGCGATGTTCGCCGGGTTGCAGCGGGCCACGCAGGCGCTGCGCGACGTCAGCCATCCGGACGGGTTCAACGTCGGGGCCAACCTCGGCCGCGAAGCCGGTGCCGGTGTCCCCGGCCACCTCCACTTCCACGCCGTCCCCCGCTGGAGCGGCGACACCAACTTCATGACCGCACTGGCCGAGGTCCGGGTGATCCCCGAAGATCTCCGGACGACGTGGCGCAAGCTGAAGGCGGCCTGGCCCGAATGACCGACGCCTCGATCCCCCCCACCCCTGCCCGCCCGCCGTCCGCCGCCGGGGAGCCCGGCGCGCCCGCCGGGGCGTCCCCGCCCGGCCTGGTGCCGGCCGGCGACGAGCTCCCGGAGGAGCTCGACATCACGGTCGCCCGGCCCTACCAGGTGCCGGACAACTCCAAGCGCAGGATCGCGGCCTACTGCTACCTGGTGGTCGCCGCCGCCTGTGGCGCCGGCGCCGCCGGGTCCGGTAACGGGGGGCTGCTGGCCGCCGCCGTGTTCCTCGCCCTGGCCGCCGCCTACCACCTGGCCACCGCCTGGCCCCTGAAGCTCGACGAGACCGGCGCCCTGGCCGCCTCCGCCGCGGCCGCCGGCTTCCCCGTCGGCCACGCCTCGGCCCAGCTGGCCTGGCGGGGCCTCCGCAGCCGCCCGGTGTGGAGGGTCCTCCTGTACTCCGCCGACGAACCCCCGTCGCAGCGCGGCCTCGTCGAACTCGACGCCGTCGACGGCGAGATCCTCGGTAGCTACACCGAGGACAACCCCGAAGACTGGTCGGCCTACGGCTTCTCCGGCGGCTCCTCCGAC
>JAUZEY010000511.1 GCA_030838785.1 Actinomycetota bacterium
GGCCCGGCATCGGTGACGGACTCGGTCTGGCCGCTGACGGTTGGCGCGTCGGTGGCGCCGGCGTCGGGGAGCAGGGCGGAGAGATCGGCCCAGAACGTGGGGCCGTGGTCGGGGACGGGCAGGCCGGAGAGGGCGACGCCGAGGCGGGCGTCGCGTTCCAGACCGCCGGCGCGCTCGCCGCCGTCGGGGAACGGGCCGCCGTCGGGCTCGCCGCCGTCGGGGAGCGGGCCGCCGTCGGGGAGCGGGCCGCCGTCGGGGAACGGGCTGTCTTCGGGGCGCTGGCCGTCCTGGGCACGCGGGATGCGGGGGCTCATCGGGTCTCTCCTTCGGCCAGCGCCGCCCGGAGGGTGGCCCGGGCCCGGGACAGGCGGGAGGCGATCGTGCCGGGGGCCACGCCCAGCACGGTTGCGGCGGCGTCGTAATCGAGGCCCTCGGCGTCGACCAGCAGCACCGCCGCCCGCTGGTCGACGGGCAGGGCGGCCAGCGCCCGGACGAGGTCGGTGCGGGTGGCGGCGGTGCCGGCCGGGTCGGCTGTGGCGCCGGTGGCAGCAGGTTCCGAGCCGGTCGGTGCCGGGTGGTGGCGACCCTCACGGCGCAGCTGGTCGATGCAGGCCCGGTAGGTGATCTGGTAGAGCCAGGTGCCGAGGGCGGCGTCCTCCCGGAAGGCGGGCAGGGCCCGGAACGCCTTCACGTAGGCCTCCTGCAGGGCGTCGTCCATGGCCGCCCGGTCGCCGAGGAGCCGATAGGCGAGGGCCCGGAGGCGGTGGTCGTAGTGGCGGACGACCTCGGTGAAGGCAGCCTGTTCGCCGGCCCGGGCCCGCCGCAGCACGTCGGGCGCGACATCGCCGCTCCGCACGTCGGGGATGGCCGTGGCAGCGGTCACAGGCCGGTCCGTTCGTCGTTCACGTCGGGTTGGACGCACCGAGTCGCTCGTTCCTTCCACGAAATCCCGGGATCCCCGCACGGGCCCGTCCGCCGGGTCGAAAGCCGGGGCGGGACGGTCGGCCCTGGCTAACCTTCGAGCCCAGGTGAAGCTGGGAGGGGGGCAGCCATCATTCCGTCGCACCGCATCCTGGCCGGTCTGACCGCCGGCGTCGTGACATTGGCCGGCCCCGGGCTGGCCCTGACCGGCTGCTCGTCGGGCGGGGGAGCGAAGCGCGCCGGGCCGGCCATGGTCGTCGGCGTCCCCGACGGCGCCGCCACCGCCACCTCCGGGCCGGAGGTGATCACCTCGGCACCCGACGAGGGCAAGCCCGCCGCGCCCGCCGGCGACGTGTTCGTGGACGGTGCCGGCTTCGGGGGTGCCTCGGCCGAGCCGCCGGCCAGCGCCGCCCTGGCCGTCCCCACCGGGAAGCCGTGGGCGGCGCCGATCCCCTTCGCCACCGACCAGGCCGTGCCCGACAAGCTCGTCTTCATCCTCGTGGCCGGCTCCGACGCCCGTCCCAACGAGGACCTGCTCCACACCCGGGCCGACTCCCTGCACCTCCTGTGCGTCAACCCGGCGACCGGCCAGGGCACGCTGCTCGGCTTCCCCCGCGACAGCTGGGTCGACATCCCCGGCCACGGTCGGGGCAAGCTCAACAACGCCCTGGCCCTCGGCGGGCCCGACCTCCTCGCCGCCACCGTGCGGCGTCTCACCGGCCTTCCCGTCGACTACTACGTCATCACCGGGTTCCCCGGGCTCATGCAGATGGTGGACGAGCTCGGCGGCGTGGACGTCTTCGTCGACCGGCGCATGAACGACAAGAACTCCGGCGCCCGCTTCCAGCGGGGCTGGCACCACTTCACCGGCGGCCAGGCGCTGGCCTTCGCCCGGGACCGCACCGACGTGGAGCGGGGCGACTTCACCCGCTCCGAGCACCAGGGCCTGATCATGGTGTCGGCCCTGGCCAAGATGCGGGCCGAGGTGGGCGACGACGGCGGCGTGGCCCGCTGGATCGGCGTGCTCGTCCGCCATTCCCGGCTCGACGTGCCGCTGGCCCGGCTGCCGGCGCTCGGCGCCCTGGCCCGCCGGCTCGACCCCGCCCGGCTGAAGAACGTCGTGGCCCCGGGCCGGATCGGCACCACCGCCGGTCAGTCGGTCGTCTTCCTCACCACCGACGCCGCCCGGCTCTTCGAGGACCTCCGGGCCGACGCCGTCGTCGGCGGCCCGGGCGTCCCCGACCCGGCCACGTCGACCACCACGACTGCGCCGGCGGCGACGTCGTCCCCCGCGGCGTCGTCCTCGTCGTCTTCCTCGTCGTCGTCCTCGTCATCGTCCACGTCGTCGACGTTCCGTTCCCCCTTCTCGTCCCCGTCCTCGAGCACGTCCTCGTCTTCGAGCACGACGAGCACGTCGACGACGACGAGCACCACCTCGAATCCGGACGATCGCCCCAGGCGCGGCCACCGCCGGTAACCACCGCTGGTCCAGTCGGTCACAATGAGCGGAGGCATTACGGTGACCGCACGCCGAACCGCGGGCCTTCGCGAAAGGAACTGCCATGCCGGTCCTCGCCCCCGAACGGGAGTCAGCCCCAGCGATGGGTGGTCCAGCGTCGTACCGCGCCGGGAAGTGGGCCGCTCCGCCGCCGCCCGTCCGCCGGGCCCGCCGGGGCATCGTCGGCGGTGCCGGCCGCGTCGTCGCGCTCATCGTCGCCGTCCTCCTCGGGTGGGTCGGCATCCACCACATCGGCGATCTCCTGCCCGGGTTCGGCAACCCGTTCCACACCGAACAGGTCGACCGGTCCGGCCCCGCCGTCCTCAAGGCGCTCGACGACCTCCACGAGTACCGGGCGGCCACTGGCTCCTACCAGGTGATGCTCGACATCGAGAAGGACGTCCAGTACATCCCGTCCTTCATCAAGGGCGAGCGCACCCTGTTCCTGGCCCAGGGGTCGGTCGACGCCGGGGTCGACTTCTCCGGCCTCGGCCCCGGCGCCGTGACGGTCAACCCCGACGACCACTCGGTCACGATCGCCCTGCCCCACGCCGCACTGTCGAAGCCGGTGCTCGACACCGCGGCCAGCCACGTCGTCGACCGCAACCGGGGCCTCCTCGACCGGCTCGGATCGGTGTTCTCCGACAGCCCCACCGGCGAGCAGGCCCTCTACCTGGCCGCCGAGCCCAAGCTCCGGGCGGCGGCCAACGAGTCGGCGCTCGTCGCCAAGGCTGACGAGAACACGACCCAGATGCTGACCAGGTTCCTCGGCGCCCTCGGCTTCGACACCGTCCACGTCGTCTTCCAGGACAACCCGGCCTAGCCCCGGAGTCGGATGCGCGATCCGTCCGACTGGATCAGCCGGATCGCGCATCCGAACGGGTTCTACCCCCTAATCGCCGGACGGGCCGGAGAGCCGTAGGTGCCCCAGGCGCCAAACGGCCACGACGAGGGCCACGGCGGTGATCAGCAACAGGCGGACGACCGCGCTGCCGCCTTCCGGTATCCCCTTGCGGTGGAGAACACCGGCGGCGGACGGGCCGTAGCGGGCGTACACGGCCCGGGCCTCCCAGCCCGGGGACCACTGCGCCACGCCCGACAGCGCCGTCCCCAGCAACCGCTCGCCGAGCACGACGAACCCGAGTGACCACACGACGGCCCGCCGGGTGAGGGCGCCGAACAGGACGAAGACGGCCACGTAGGCCGCCGACCCGGCGGCGGCGGCCAGCGCCAGCGGGAAGATCGCGCCGGGCACGCCGGCGACGAGCCCGGCCACCCCGAACGGCACGGCCAGCGCGGCCAGGGCGGCGAGGAATCCGGCCAGCCACCGGCCGGCCACGATGGTGGCGAAGGAGGCGGGGGAGAGCCACGTGAAGTGCAGCGTCCCGGAGCGGACCTCGGCGCCGAGGACGGCGTCGCCGATCACCAGGCACCCCACCGGCAGCACGACCCCGAACAGGCCGCCGTCGGCCACGTGGGCCAGGGCGATCGGTGCCGAGTCGGGGATCACGTGGGCCAGCAGCGCGAACAGCAGCGCTCCCGCTGCCGGCAGCGCCAACCCGATGCGCCGCTTCGTCGGGAAGCACGCCTTGAGCGCATACCCGGCGATGACCACCACCAGCCGGGGGTCGAACCGCACCCGGCTCCGGGTCTTCATCGGACCAGCTCCCGGAAGAGGGCTTCGAGGGACTCGTCGAGGGGGCGGACCTCCCACAGCCGGACTCCGGCGCCCCGGGCCAGCGTCGGCAGGGCCAGCGCGAGATCGCCGGCCCGGCGCGTGGCCACCGTGAGCCGGTCGCCGTCGACCTCGACGCCGCCGACCGCGTCGTGGCCGGCCAGGGCGGCGGCCAGCACCCGGGCCGGGTCGGCCCGCACCAGCACCCGGCGGGGCCGGTCGGCCATGGCGTCGCGGATGGACCGGCGATCGCCGGCGGCGGCCAGGCGGCCCCGGACCAGCACCACCACCCGCTCCGCCAGCCGTTCCACCTCGTAGAGGACGTGGGAGCTGACCAGCACCGTCCGCCCCTGGTCGCCGAGCTGGCGGAAGAGCCGGATGAGGTTGCCGCGCTGGACGGGGTCGGCGCCGTTGAGCGGCTCGTCGAGGATGAGCACCGTGGGGTTGGACACGAGGGCGGCGGCCACCTTGGCCCGCTGGCGCATGCCCTTGGAGAAGCCGTCCATCACCCGGTCGGCGACGTCGAGGAGGCCGACGACGGCCAGCCACCGGTCGGGGGCCTCCCGGTCGGCCACCGAGTGGAGGGCGGCCCGGTACCGGGCCAGTTCCCGGGGGGTGAGCCCGCCGGGAACCGCCTCGTCCTCCGGCACCAGCCCGATGTGGCCCTGCACCGTCCGTTCCTTCCTGGGATCACCGCCGGCCACCCACACCTGCCCCGACGAGACCGACACCAGCCCGGTCACCGCCCGCATCAGCGTGGTCTTCCCCGCACCGTTCGGCCCCAGCAGACCGGTGACGCCCGGCCCGAAGGAGCACGACAGCTCGGACAGCGCCACCTTCTGGCCGAAGAACACGGACACGCCCGACACGACCACGGTCGGCTCGGCCACGAAGGCCGGGTCCAGCGCCGGGGCGGCGACCGGTGGGGTGGGGCCGGGGGCGACCGGCGGTCCGGGCGGGGGCATGCTCACCGTTCCGCCCAGCGGTAGCGCCAGAGGAGGACACCGACCGACAGCGCCAGCACGGCGGTGTAAGCCGCCAGCCCCAGAGCCCCGGCCCCGGGCACGCCGGCGAGGGGGCTGCCGTCGTGGATGTGGCCCTCGAACACCAGGTCGCGGACGAGGAGGGGAAGGGCGAGCAGGTTGAACAGCGGGCCCCGCCCGCCGACGGCGTTGGCGTCGTGGAGGATGGCGGCCACGACCGAGCTGATGATGGTGAGCCCGAAGACGGAGGCGCCGGCCACCACCCGCCGGGGGGTGAGCGACGACACGGCCAGCGCCAGCGCGGCGTAGTAGGCGGCCAGGGCGGCCACCGCCACCGGCACCTTCCACAGGACGTCGGCGTGGTCGGACACGTACTGGAGCGAACCGTCCTTGCTGACCAGCGTCTGGCCCACGAAGAGCAGGATCTGGGGGAGGATCGAGAAGGCGAACACGAGGCTGGCGATGGCCCCCAGCTTGGCCAGCACGTAGTCGGTGCCGGTCAAAGGCCGGGAGAAGATCACCGGCAGCACCCGCTGGCGGCGGTCGGGGCAGACGACGTCGGGGGCGCACACCGCCACGAACAGGAGCAGCGCCGACGAGACACCGACGTACTCCCGGTAGGTGAAGAACGAGAAGCCCTCCAGGGGCGAGTTGCGGGTGGCGTAGCCGATCCCGACGTTCACCGCGGCCGGGATGCTGACCACCGCCAGCAGCGCGAGGGGGAGGAACTTCTGCCGCCACGACCGGCGCAGCCCGATGGCCCGCCGCAGCGACGCCTTGTACAGCGCCAGCACCGCCGCCCTCCGCCCGCCCCGGGGTCCGTCGTAGGGCCGGTACCCCCGGTCGTAGACCGCCCCCGTCCCCCGCACCGCGGTACTCATCGCTCTCCGGCCACGAAGGCCTCGTCGAGGGACGCCGCCCGGGACGACAGGCGGTGCAGCGGCAGCCCCAGGTCGGCCAGGACGTCGCGGATGGTGTCGAGGACGGGCCCGGGGTCCGGCCCCACCACGACGTCGACCGAGCCCCCGTCGTCGTCCCCCTGCACCGCGGCGCCGCCGCCGCCCCCGCCGGTGCCGGCCGCGCCGT
>JAUZEY010000528.1 GCA_030838785.1 Actinomycetota bacterium
GGCCCTCGCCGTAGAACTGCTTGGCCCGCGGCAGGTCCCGGACTCCGAGCGTGATGACACTGACGTGCGGATTCATGGCGTTGGTCTCCTTGTCACAACAGGGGAATTTCGTTCGTCAGTACCATGACGGACCGCGACGAGGAAGTGTGACCGGATGGACGAAGACGACTGGCTGACCGACCGATTCGAGACCCATCGCCCCCACCTCCGGGCGGTGGCCTACCGGATGCTCGGCTCGCCGGCCGAGGCCGACGACGCTGTCCAGGAGGCGTGGATCCGCCTCAGCCGGGCCGGCGCCGGCGACGTCGAGAACCTCGGCGGGTGGCTGACCACGGTCGTGTCGCGGGTCTGCCTCGACATGCTGCGTTCCCGCACCGCCCGCCGGGAGGAGCCCTTCGACCCGCCTGTCCACGATGCGACGCCGAACGACCCCGACGGCATCGACCCCGAGGAGGAAGCGCTGCTGGCCGACTCCGTCGGGCCCGCGCTGCTGGTGGTGCTGGAGACGCTGGCACCGGCCGAGCGGCTGGCCTTCGTGCTCCACGACATGTTCGCCGTCCCGTTCGACGAGATCGCCGGCATCGTGGGCCGCTCCCCCGCCGCCGCCCGTCAGCTGGCCAGCCGGGCCCGCCGCCGCGTCCAGGGGGCGGCCCCGGACACCTGGATCCTGGGCGACCCGCCCGCGGACCGGGCCCGCCAGCGGGCCGTGGTCGACGCCTTCCTCGCCGCCTCCCGGGGCGGCGACTTCGAGGCGCTGCTCGCCCTCCTCGACCCCGACGTCGTGCTCCGGGCCGACGAGGCCGCCGTGCGGACGGGCGGCATCGCGGCCGAGCTCCGCGGCGCGGCCGCCGTGGCCGAGACGTTCGCCGGCCGGGCCAGAGCGGCGCAACCGGCCCTGGTCGACGGCGCGGTGGGGCTGGCCTGGGCTCCCGGCGGCCGGCCCAAAGCGGTGTTCGACCTCACGATCGCCGACGGCCGGATCGTCGCCATCGACCTGCTCCTCGACCCCGACGTGCTGGACGCTCTCGACGTGGTGCTCCTCGAGGACTGAAAATTCTGTCCGGGCGGTCGATCTGGCGCCCGCCGTTCGTCGTAAGGTCGCCGAGGGCGCCGGACGGGCAGCCTCGGGGCGACGGGAGCGGCGGATGGACAAGGCGAAGACGTGGGAACTGATCCACCGGGAGCGGGCGGCGATGGCCGACGCGCTGTCGGACCTGGAGCCGGGTCAGTGGGCGGTGCCGTCGTTGTGCGCCGGGTGGTCGGTGCATCTGGCGGCGGCGCACATCCTGGCCGGAGCGGAGCAGACCCAACTGGCCTTCATGAAAGGGATGGCCGGCTCCGGCTTCCGGTTCAACACCATGATCGACAGGGCCGCCCGGCGACTCGGCACCCTCGCCGCGCCGGAGATCATCGAGCGGCTGCGGGCCCGCACGTCCACCACCAACGGGCCGCCGGCGCCGGTCATGACGATGCTGGGCGAGATCGTCGTCCACACCGGGGACATCCTGTACCCCCTCGGGCAGTCGCGGGAGATGAGCCCGGAAGCCGTGACCGCCTGCCTCGACATGTACAGGACGACGGGGTTCCCGGTCGGCACCAAGAAGCGGATCGACGGCCTGCGGCTGGTGGCCACCGACGTCGACTGGTCGCACGGCGCCGGCGCCGAGGTCACCGGCCCCGCCCTGCCGCTCCTCCTGGCCATGACCGGACGGACGGCGGCGGTCGACGCCCTCTCCGGCGCCGGCGTTTCCACCCTGCGGAGCCGGATGCCCTCGGCCGGCTGAACCGCGGCCTCAGTGTCGGGCGCCCCGGAGGTCGGCGATGGTGACGGCCCGGCGGCGGATGGCTTCGCCGGCCAGGGTGACCCGCCGTGACGGCCCCCCGCCGGGCGGCTCTTCCAGGCCGAACTTGCCGTAGAGGTTGGCGAGGTGGAACTTGACCGCCGCCTCCGATACGAACAGCTCGGTGGCCATCTGCCGGATCCCGGCCGGCGGGGCGAAGGCCGCGCCTTCCAGCAGCGGGCGGCACAGCGCCAGGAGCAGCTCCCGCTCCCGGCGGGTCAGCACCGGCGGCCCGTCGGCCACGGCGGT
Organism: Actinomycetota bacterium; assembly: GCA_030838785.1. Lineage (GTDB taxonomy): Bacteria > Actinomycetota > Acidimicrobiia > IMCC26256 > BP-133 > BP-133. Next base: position 2,091 of record JAUZEY010000528.1, read on the forward strand.
GATGTCGCTCTCGTCGTCGCCGACGGCGAAGAACGTGAGCGGGCTGTTGCCGAGGCGGAGCTCGTCGCCCGTCCGCAGCCTCGTCTCGCCCCGGACCGGCTCGCCGTTGACGAAGGTGCCGTTGGCCGACCCGAGGTCACGGACGCAGAAGCCGGTCGGGTAGCGCTCGATCACGGCGTGGAGCCGTGACACCGTCGCGTCGAGCAGCACGACGACGTCGTTGGTCGTCGCCCGGCCGAGTGACGACCGGTCGCTGGTCAACTCGACCAGGCGGGTGCCCTGCGGCCCCCGGACTTCGACGAACCCTCCCAGCGCCACGCCCATCCCCCTGCTGATCCGACTGTTCCTCCGACCTGTCCCGCCGACCTGTCCCGCCGACCTGTCCCGGTGGTGAGGAAAGACTCACCGACCGGCCCAGAGGTTTCACGTCACCCGGCCATTCCGGCGGACCCCGCCGCACCGGGATGATCCCTTCCAGAGTGACAGGTTCGCAACGGAGAGGGAATGGACATGGCCAGGATCGGCTTCGGACGGGCGGGCAACGGTGAGTGAGCGGCTGAGCCGGGCGGGGCGCTTCCCGCAGTTGTTCCTGGGCCTCGTCGTGGTCTCGGCCGGCCTGACGGTGGGCGCGTCGGCGCTGCGGGACGGCCTGCGGGCCCGGAGCAGCCAGCACGCCATCACGGTCACCGGCTCCGCCCGCAAGACGATCGTCTCCGACACGGTCGTGTGGCGGGCGTCGCTGACCACCACGCAACCGACGCCCGCCGAGGCCTCGAAGGAGCTGGCGGCCTGGGTGGGCCGGGTGCAGTCCTTCCTCCGGGGGGCCGGCGCCATTGACAGCGAGGTGCGGTTGAACCCCATCAGCACCGAGACGATCCCGCAGCTGACGCCGGACGGCCGGGCCGACAGCGGGAAGGTGGGCGGATACAAGCTCTCCCGGGGGTTCGAGGTGCGGTCGTCCCGGGTCAAGGAGATCACCGACATCGTCCAGAAGAGCAGCACGCTCCTCGGCGAAGGGATCCCGTTGACGGCGCAGCCGCCCGAGTACCTCTACGCCCAGCTGCCGCAGCTCCGACCGGATCTTCTGGCCGAGGCGAGCCGGGACGCCAAGACCCGGGGTGACCGCCTCGTGGCCGCCGCCGGTGGCCGCCTCGGCAAGCTCCAGAACGTCAGCGCCGGTGTCTTCCAGATCACCGCCCCCAACGCCACCGACACCAGCGGCGAGGGCGTCTACGACACGTCGACCATCGACAAGGACGTCACCGCCGTCGTCAGCCTCACCTTCGGGATGCGGTGACCGACCGTCATTCCACGGCCCTCATTCGTCTGGTCGGGGGGCTCTGAACAAGGCCCGTACCGCATCGGTGAGCAGGCTGGCGGGGATGGTGGGGTCGATGAGCCGTTGCACGGCGATGCCGCCGACGACCGCCACGAGCACGACGCCGAGCTGGTC
>JAUZEY010000556.1 GCA_030838785.1 Actinomycetota bacterium
GCGGCCCCGGGTGCGCGGCGCCGGGTCGGGGCGCCGGGTCGTGGCGCCGGGTGGGCGGATGCGCCGGCGGTGGGGGCGGGAAGCGCCCTCGACCCGGCGGGCGGGGTCAGGGGGTGGCGCCCGTCCAGCTGCCGAGGCCGGTCACGAGGTCGAAGCCGGTCAGGGCGGGCTGGCCGTTGTTGCCGACGGTGACGTCGCGGAAGGTGATGGGCGAGGCGGGGCCGTAGAGGACGGCGGCGCCGATCACGAGGCCGGAAACGGCGGCCCGGGCGGCCCACATCGGCGTTGCGGCGCTGGTGCCGCCGACGACCGTCCAGTTGTCCGCGGTCTTGTAGGAGTCGTAGATGGACACCCCGCTGTGGGGGTCGGCGACGAGGGACACGTCGGGGGTGGCCCGCTTCCCGGCGCAGTTCACCGCCGCATAGCCGGCGAAGGCGCTCTGGGCCGCCGGGGCCGGCTCGTAGAGGGAGCAGCCGCCCCCCGAGCCCCGCCAGCCCTGCTCGGCGAAGGACGGCTTGCCGATGTCGACGAGGGTGGTCCCGCCGACGGCGATCACGCCGGGCGACGTGGCGGGGTAACCCGGCCCGGCCGCGGCGCCGTCGTCGCCGGAAGCGGCGAAGATGCTCACCCCGGGCCGTAGGAAGTGGTTGTCGAGATCCGACTCCCCGGCGAACTCGTCGAGCCCGAGGCTGTTGGAGACGTAGCCGGCGTGGGCGGTGGCGTAGTCCTCGGCGGCGATGACGTCGGCCAGCCGGTCGCTCTTCGCCTCGACCAGGAGGATCCTGGCCCCGGGGGCGATGGCGTGGGCCCACTCGACGTCGAGCGAGATCTCCAGGGCCCAGAGCTTGTCGGGGGACGGGTAGTTCTTCCCGCCCTTCTGGTCGACTCTCTTGAAGCAGCGGTTGGCCGTGGTGCAGGCCGGAAGCCCGAACTTCCTGCTGAAGGCGTTGAGGTCGGCTTCGATGTTCGGGTCGTCGAAGGGAGCGACGATGGCCACGGTCTGACCGGAGCCGGCGTCGGCCGCGGTCGGGAAGGCGTAGGCCTGCTTGACCTGGTCCGGCGTAAGGCCGGTGGGCCCGCTCGTCGCTCGGGGCGTGACCGTGGCGTGGCGGCCCGGGCGGTGCACCCGCCGCTCGACGTTCCCGCTGTCGGCCCAGGCGCCCGGCGCCACCAGAGCGGCCAGCGCCAGCGCCACGACGGTGGCGACGACGGGCCCACCACGGCGTGCCCTGTCTGTGGGGCTGCGGTCCGCCAACACGCCCAGAGGTTCGTGCCGAGAGAGGCGACTCCTGCCGAATCCGGCATTTTGCCGCCAGGGCCGGAATGATCCCCGGACGGACGGGGACGATGCGGAGATCCGGTAGAGATCGCTGTGAAAGCACTGTGCGGCGGTCGCTGCGGCCGGGCCCGTCCGGCAGGATGTTCGGATGTCCCGGAAGAAAGCCTCGGTGCTGGCGCGGCGGATGGTGGCTGTCGCAGCCATGGCGACGCTGGCCTTTCCGCCCGGGGCGACGGCGACGGTGCGCTGGGCCGCCGACCACGACATGGTCGACGTCCCTTACGTGCGGGACTGCCACGGGATCTTCCGCCACCCGCAGGAATGCCCGCGGAGCCAGACGGCCCACGGCTCGGCGCTTCGCTGAACCCTGCGGGGTCAGCCCAGGCGGGTCAGGACGGCAGGCGGGTCAGGATGCCAGGGCGGTCCGGCCGCGATCGGTGTCCGTCGGGCTGCCGGCGAAGGCTTGGGCGAAGGCGATCCAGGTGCGGGCGTCGTCGCCGTCGACCACCAGGGCGGTGTCGGCGGCGAGGCGGCGTTGCGTCACCACGAGGGCGAAGTCGAGGGCCGAGCCGGCCACCCGGTCGGCCGAGCCGGACGGGCCCCACTCCCACAACCCGCCGTCGGGGCCGGTGAGCTCGACCCGCAGCGGGGTCTCGGGCGGGTCGAGGCCCCGGTTGCGGTAGCTGAAGGGGCGGGCCCGGATCCCGATATCGCAGACGTGGCGGAGCCGGCCGGTCAGGGGCCGCCGGACGCCGAGGGCGTCGGCGACGTCCTGGCCGTGGGCCCACGTCTCCATGATCCGTGCCGTGACGGAGGACGCCACGGCCATGTCGGGCCCGTACCAGGGGATCCGCACGCCCTCGGGGGCGGCCAGTGCCGCCTCCACCAGGCCGCGGCGTTCCCCGGCGAAGCGGTCGAGGAGCTCGGCCCCGGCGATGCCCCGGCCGTAGGCCAGCGTTGCCTCGACGAACTTCTCGATGTCGGCCACCGCCTCGACCCGGGCGGCCCGAAAGGCGTCGGGGTCGGCCATCGACAGGCGGGCGGCGGCGTCGAAGTAGGCCAGGTGGGAGATCTGGTCCCGTATGGTCCAGCCCGCCGCCGGCGTCGGCCGCTCCCAGTCGTCGGGCGGGATGTCGACGAGGATCGCCCGCAGATCGTCGTGTTCGGCGAGGACGTCGCGGCACAGGGCGGGGAGATCAGCCATTGGACGGCTCGCCGCCCTCCTCGTCGTCGTCGCCGGTGACGACGGCGATGACCTGGTCGATGTCGACCTGGCGCCCGACCTCCACCAGGATCTCGGCCACCGTCCCGTCGGCGGCGGCGCCGATGGTGTGCTCCATCTTCATGGCCTCGATGACCACCACCGGGTCGCCCTTCAGGACCCGGTCGCCGGGGGCGGCCAGCACCTTGACGACTGTGCCCGGCATCGGCGCCACCAGCGAGCCGGACGGGCGCTGGGCGTCCTTGTCGGGGAACCGGTCGACCGGCCGGAGCACGGCCGACCCCAGCGCGGAATCGACATGGACCAGACCATCCCGTTGGACACCCCCGGACCCCCGGGGCTGGTAGCGGCGGACGTCGAAGCGGCGCCGGACGCCGTCGACCACGAGTTCGACCGCATCCGCCCGGGCCTCCAGCAGCGTGACCGCCAGCCGGTCGCCGTCGTCCGCCGGGCCCGGCCCGTCGACGGAGCCGGGAGCCCCGGACGAGCCGGCGCCGACCGATGCGTCGCCCCCCGCGCCAGCGGCACCGGACCCGCCGGCACCGGACCCGCCGGCACCGGACCCGCCGGCGCCGGTGACGGTGACGGTCACGGTGAACAGGGGGAAACGGCCGAGGCGGTAGCCGACGGCCAGCTCGGTGTCGCCGGCGGTGTAGCGGCGGACCGCCGGGGGGCCGGGGTTGTTGCGGAACCCGGACCCGACGGCCCGCAGCACCGGCGCCCCCGAGCGCGACCCGGCCTGGGCGGCCAGGGCGGCGGCCAGGGCGTGGAGCCGCAAGGCGCCGGGATCGAGCGTCGGGGAGAGGAGCTCCTCGGGCGGGTGGCGGTCGAGGAAGCCGGTGTCGGCGTTCCCGGCGCCGAACTCCTCGTGGTCGAGGATGGCCACCAGCAGGTCGCGGTTCGTGCCCACACCGTGGATGCGGGCCCGGCGGAGGGCGTCGACCAGGAGCCGCACCGCCTCCACCCGGGTCGGGCCCGTGGCGATGACCTTGGCCAGCATGGAGTCGTAGTCGGTGCCGACGACGGAGCCGGCCTCGACGCCGGAGTCGACCCGCAGGCCAGGGAGGGCGGCCCACTCCAGCGCCTCGACCCGGCCGGTCTGGGGCTGGTAGTCGTGCAGCGGGTCCTCGGCGTAGAGCCGGACCTCGACGGCGTGGCCGGCGATGCGGGCGGCGTGGACCTCGGGCGGCAGCGGCCGGCCCTCGGCCACCGCCAGCTGGAGGCGCACGAGGTCGAGCCCGGTGACCAGTTCGGTGACGGGGTGCTCGACCTGGAGCCGGGTGTTCATCTCCAGGAAGTAGAACGACCCGTCGGGGCCGAGCAGGAACTCGACGGTGCCGACGCCGTGGTAGCCGACGGCCTGGGCGGCGGCCACCGCCGCCTGGCCCATGCGGGCCCGGAGGTCGTCGTCGACGGCCGGCGAGGGGGCCTCCTCGACGAGCTTCTGGTGGCGGCGCTGGACGGAGCAGTCCCGCTCGAAGAGGTGGACCACGGTGCCGTGGTGGTCGCCGAGCACCTGGACCTCGACGTGACGGCCGGGCGAGACGTACCGCTCGAGGAACACCGCCGGGTCGCCGAACGCCGCGGCCGCCTCCCGGGCGGCGTCCGCCACCGCCGCCGCCAGCTCGGCGGCGGTCGTCACCAGACGCATGCCCTTCCCGCCCCCACCGGCCGACGCCTTGACCAGCAACGGATATCCGACCCGCTCGCCGGCCGCGAGCACGACCGCCTCGTCGGCCGCCGCCCCGACCGCGGCATCGGCGGCCGAGCCACCAACCGGCGTTCCATTTCCGCTGGATTCCGGTAAACGAACGCCGGTTTCGGGCCCGGCGTCGGCCGCGGGCCCGTCCTCCGACGGCGACAGCGTGGCGCCGGGGACGACGGGGACGCCGGCGGCTTCCATCAGGCGGCGGGCTTCGATCTTGGAGCCCATGGACTCCATGGCGGACGGCGGCGGGCCGACCCAGGTGAGTCCGGCCTTCAGGCAGGCTTCGGCGAAGGACGCGTTCTCGGCCAGGAAGCCCCAGCCGGGGTGGACGGCGTCGGCGCCGGTGGCCTCGGCGGCGGCCAGGATCTGGGCGACGTCGAGGTAGCCCCGGGCCCCGTCGAGGGGGACGGCGGCGTCGGCCTCGGTCACGAAGGGGGCACCGGCGTCGGGCGGCGAGTACACCGCCACGGTGCGGATGCCGAGCTCCCGGCAGGTCCGGAAGACCCGGCGGGCCACCTCGCCCCGGTTGGCCACCAGCAGCGTACGGATCGGGTTCGTCATGGCGCTCACATCCGGAAGACGCCGAAGCCGCGGCGGCCTTCGACGACGTTGGAATGGATGGCGGACAGGCACATGCCCAGGACGTTGCGGGTGTCGCGGGGGTCGATGATCCCGTCGTCGTGGAGCCGGGCGGAGAGGTACAGGGCCAGCGACTCGCCCTCGATCTGCTCCTCGGTGGCCCGGCGGCGCTTCTGATCCTCGGCCTCGTCGAACTCCCGGCCGGCGGCGGCGGCCGACTGGCGGGCCACGATCGACAGCACGCCGGCCAGCTGCTCGGGGCCCATGACGGCGGTCTTGGCGTTGGGCCAGGCGAACAGGAAGCGGGGGTCGTAGGCCCGGCCGCTCATGCCGTAGTTGCCGGCGCCGTAGGACGAGCCCATGAGGATCGTGATGTGGGGCACGGCGCTGTTGGCCACGGCGTTGATCATCTTGGCGCCGTCCTTGATGATCCCCCGCTGCTCGTAGGCCGTACCCACGATGTAGCCGGTGGTGTTCTGCAGGAAGATGAGCGGCGTGTCGTTCTGGTTGGCCAGCAGGATGAACTCGGTGGCTTTCTGCGACTCCTCGTTCTGGAGGACGCCGTGGGCGTTGGCCAGCACCCCCACCCGGTAGCCGTGGATGTGGCACCACCCGGTGACGAGGGCCGGCCCGTAGAGCGGCTTGTACTCCGAGAACTCCGACCCGTCGACGATGCGGGTCAGGACCTCCCGCGGGTCGAAGGGCTGCTTGAGGTTGACCGACACGATCCCCAGCAACTCCTCGGGATCGTGCACCGGTTCGGCAACGGGGCGGTCGG
>JAUZEY010000559.1 GCA_030838785.1 Actinomycetota bacterium
ACCATGGCGGTGGCGGGCGGCGTCGTCCTCGGCCGGGAGGTGCGCCGCTCCGGGCCCCGGGTGCTGATCGAGCGGGCCCGGCGGAGCCGGCGGGTCGCCTTCCTGGCCGCCCGGCGGGCCTTCGCCCTCGCCCGGCTCCGCACGCGGCGGGCCGGGGAGGAGGAACTCGACGAGTTCCACGTCCACACCGCCGAGCAGGTCTTCGAGCTCCTCGGTGGGATGAAGGGCGCCATCATGAAGCTCGGCCAGATGCTCTCCGTGCTGGCCGACGGCCTGCCCGAGGTGTACCAGCAGGCGCTGCAGGGCCTGCAACAGAGCGCCCCGCCGATGGCGCCGAGCCTGGCGGCACTGGTCATCCGGGCCGAGTTGGGGAAGCCTCCGGAGCGGGCGTTCTTCGAGTTCTCCGCCGAGCCGGTGGCGGCCGCCTCCATCGGACAGGTCCACCGGGCCAAGCTGTTCGACGGCACGCCGGTGGCGGTCAAGGTGCAGTATCCCGGCGTCGACGTCGCCATCCGGGCCGACCTCGATAACGCATTCCTGCTGTACTCGGCGGCCCGGGCCATCGCCCCCGGCATCGACCCGGAGCCGGTCGTGAGCGAGCTCCGGGAACGGATGAGCGAGGAGCTCGACTACCGCATCGAGGCCGCCAACCAGGAGGAGTTCCGGGCCGCCTACGAGGGCCACCCCTGGGTGCGGATCCCCGCCGTCCACCGGGAGATGTCGACGTCGCGGGTGCTGGTCAGCGAGTGGGTGGCGGGCCGCTCCTTCTACGACCTCCTCGACCTGCCCCAGGCCGAGCGGGACAAAGTGGCGGAGCAGCTGTTCCGGTTCTGGTCCGGCTCCATCAGCAAGCTGCTGCTGTTCAACGCCGACCCCCACCCCGGGAACTACTTCTTCGAGGAGGGCTCGGACGGGATCTGGTTCCTCGACTTCGGGCTCGTCAAGCGGTTCGAGGCGGTCGAGATCGAGCAGCTCCGGGACCGGGTGGCGGCGCTGCGCAGCGGGGACGACGACGCCGTCATCGACGCCATCGTCCGCCACGGCTGGCTGCGGCCGGGCACGAAGATCGACCACAAGCGGATGGTGCAGCTGGCCCGCCTGTCGGTGCTCCCGCTGGTTGACCACCGGCCGTTCACGTACACCAGGGAATACATGGCCGAGACGATCGACGCCATGTTCAACATCGAGGGCCGCTACGGCGACGTCATCCGGCACATGACCCTGCCCCGCAACCAGCTGATTCTCACCCGGATCCATCTCGGCCTCGGAGCGCTCTTCGCCCGCCTGGGGGCCTCCCGGGACTGGGCCTCGATCCTCGACGAGTACCTGTTCGACGCCGAACCCTCGACGCCGATGGGGCTGGAGGTGGCGGGGTGGCCAAAGGTGGCGGCCCCGGCTCGGAGCGTCGAGGATGGACGGGGCGTCCCCACCTCGTAGACTGGCGGGAATGTCCAGGTCGATCCTCCAACGGCGTCTGCTCGACGTCTCCGAGCGGCTCAAGCGGGTCCGCGCCGAGCTCGCCGTGGCGGTCGAGCAGCAGAACTTCCTCGAGGAGGAGAGTGAGGAGGCCCGGCTGCGGGCGCTCGTCTCCGAGACCCCCCTGAGTGACGCCGAGGCCCGCGAGGCCCGTCGCCACGCCGAGGCGATGACCCGGCACCGCCAGACCCTCGAGACGACCCTGACGGAGCTTCTCGGCGAGCAGGACGCCCTCCTCGACCGGATGGCCAACGAGCTGTCGTCGCAGCCCTGACCAACCCCCGGAGCGCCACCAAGTGAAGACACCCACGCGCGTCGTGATCGCCGAGGACGAGGCCATCATCCGCCTCGACCTCAAGGAGCTGCTCGAGGAAGAGGGCTACGACGTCGTCGGCGAGACCGGCCGGGGCGACGAGGCCGTCGACCTGGTCCGGGACCTCGATCCCGACCTCGCCATCCTCGACATCAAGATGCCGGGGATGGACGGGCTGACGGCCGCCCGCCACATCGCCGGCGAGCGCCGCGCCGCCGTCCTCATCCTGACGGCCTTCTCGCAGCGGGATCTCATCGAACAGGCCCGCGACGCCGGCGCCCTGGCCTACCTCGTGAAGCCCTTCCAGAAGAGCGACCTCATACCGGCCATCGAGGTCGCCCTGGGCCGCTTCTCGGAGCTCGTGGCCCTCGAGCGGGAGGTCGGCGACCTCGCCGAGCGGCTCGAGGCCCGCCGCCTGATCGACCGGGCCAAGGGCCAGCTCATGGACAACCACAGCCTCACCGAGCAGCAGGCCTGGCGGTTCATCCAGCAGCAGGCGATGAACCGCCGCCTGAAGGTGCACCAGGTGGCCCAGATGATCATCGACGGGGAGCTCGGCCCCCCGGCCTAACCGATCCTTACCGGCCGCGGAGGGCCTCGCCGGCCAGCGTCAGGCGGGCGGCCATCCGACTGGGCCAGTCGGGGTGCAGCACCCGGAACGGGCCGGGAGCCAGACGCAGCAGGCAGTACGCCTCCCGCCAGGCGATGTCGGCCGGAGCAGCGTCGAACCGGCGGCAGAACGCTCCCCGGAGCTCCTCGCGGTATCGGAGAATCAGTCCCCCCGCGGGGGTCCCGGAGGTTCCCAGCAGGAGGAGGTGGGCGCTGAAGTTCGCGGCGTCGAGCAGGGGGTCGCCCGGGCCCAGGTCGTCGAGGTCGAGGAGACCGAGCGTGTCGCCGTCCACGACGACCTGGGTCTCGTAGAGATCGCCGTGGACGATCCACTCCTCCGGCGGCTCCGACGCCTCGGCCCAGCCGACCGCGGCCTCGGCCAGCCGTCCGGCGGCGCAGGCCTTCTCGGGCAGGAGGCGGGCCACGACCTGGGCCGCGCACAGCGCCGTGCCCGGCTCGACTCGGCGGCGGGTCGCCGCCCGGTCGCCGGCCGGTGGGCAACGGGCCTCCGCTCCCGCCATGGCGGGAACGCAGCGCCGGTGGAGCGCCTCGGGCATTGCCGCCAACCGGGCGGGGGCGGGAACGTGGCCACCGGTCACGAGCAGGTCCCGGAGCGTTGAGCCGGGGAGGAACGGCAGCACGAGCGCCCCGGGGGCGATCCGGCCCGCCGGCAGGGCCAGCCGGAGCCCGGCGTCGTCGGGCCTGCCCAGGGCCAGGGCCAGCGCCAGGAGGCGCCGGGCGCGGTTGGGCGGGATGACCTTCCCGAACAGGATCCTCCCGTCGGGCAATCCGTAGCGGACGACGGCGCGGCGTCGGGGCCGGTAGCGCAGCGGCTCCACGGCGACGTCGGCTGGGCGGGGGCGCAGGCGGCGGCGGATGAGGGACCCGTCCACCGCCGCGGCCAGCCCGGGAAGGGCGGGGTCGTCGGGAAAGGCCCAGATGGCGGCGGGCTCCCCGGGCCGGCGCTCGAGGGTGACCGTTCGGCAGACCGGGCGACCCGACGACCGGTCGGCGCCGGTCGTGCGGAAGCAGATCGCCAGCGACCGCCCGGGGCGGTAGTGGGCCTGGACCGGTTCCACCCGGTGAGGTTCGACCCCGCGTTCCTCAAGGAACCGGGCGACGGACCGCGCTCCGGTGCCGGCCAGCAGGTCGGCGGCGTCGGGCAGGTCCCGGTCGAAGGGGACCTTTGGCGGGTGCCGGACAAGGCCGGCGGTGGTGTCGTTGACCAGGTGTGCCGAGAGCATCGTCTTCGACCGGCTCTGCACCCTGGCGGGAAACCGGCCGGCGAGATCCTACGACCGGGACACATCCAACCGGCGTGCCTTTTGCCGAGATACAGCGGAAATCGAACGCCGCTTTGCTCAGGCGGGTTGGAGGCTCACGTAGAGGCTGTTGGCGATGGCGGTGCCGACGGCGATGGTGGTCGAGCCACCGATCGTGACGAGGCGGGTCTGGTCGGGGGCGACGGTGGAGACCCGGCCCTCGACGCCGGGCACGAAGCCGTGGTCGTCGAGGTAGACGAGGGCGTCGTGGTCGATCTCGAGCTCCTCGCTCACCCGCTCGAGCCGGATGGCGTCGCCGGCGTGCGTCTCCGACAGCAGCACAAGGTCCATCTCCGGCGCGCCGGCGCCGGGGATCGGGTTGCCGTGGGGGCAGGTCAGCGGATTGTCGAGCTTGGCCCGGATGAGCTCCTCGACCTCGGCCGAGATCACGTGCTCCCAGCGGCAGGCCTCGATGTGAGCCCGGTGCCACGGCAGCCCGAGCAGGTCGGTCAGCAGCCGTTCCGCCAGCCGGTGCCGGCGGACGATCGTCGTCGCCCAGTCGCGGCCCTTGTGGGTCAGCGTGAGGGTGCGGTCGCCGTTGACCTCGAGGTAGCCCTCGGCCCGGAGGCGGCGGACCATCTCCGACACCGAGGGGGCCGAGACCCCCAGCCGGTCGGCCAGGCGGGCCTGGATGACGCGGGCACCCTCCTCCTCGAGCTCGAGGATGGCTTCGAGGTACTCGTCGACCGGGGGGTGCATCGCATCGGCCATGACCCCATCCTACCGGCGCCGGCCCCGAACCGCTTGACAGATTGTATTAGGGTTGCCTAAGATCATGTCGAAGGTGCTCCTGAATCACCTGACCAACCGAGAGCCCTCCCCGGTCGGGGCGCCCCCCGCCCGAGCCGGGGAGGGTTTCGGTTGAATCCGGGAACAGGATCGGGGTTTCTCAGGGTCGGTTTCCTAGCCTGAGGCCATGCGCCCCGGTGATCCTGTTCCCGACTTCGAGTTGCCGGCCCAGGACGGGCAGCCCGTCCGCCTGTCGGAGGAGCTGAGCCGAGGGCCGGTGGTGTTGTTCTTCTATCCCCGGGCGATGACGCCCGGGTGCACGAAGGAGAGCTGCCACTTCCGGGACCTGGAGGCGGAATTCGCCGCGGTCGGGGCCAGCCGCCTCGGGATCAGCACCGATCCGGTCCAGCGCCAGCGGCAGTTCGCGGAGAAGAACGGCTTCGAGTTCCCGCTGCTGTCCGACCCCGACCGGGTGGTCGCCCGGCAGTACGGGGTGAAGCGGCCGGGTCCGTTGTTCAACCGGCGGGCGACGTTCGTCATCGGTGCCGACGGCCTGCTCGTGGCCGAGATCCGCTCCGAGGTCGACATGGCCAAGCACGCCGACGAGGCACTGGCAGTGCTCGGCGGTTGATCGGGAGGAGGGCGGCTCACGCGGCGTAGCGCCGCACGACCCCGTCCATCAGCTGCATCCCGCCGAGGCCGGGGAGGGCGTCGATGCGACGGTCGATCCGGGCCGTGACGTCCCGCCCCTCGTGGTCGGCGAACAGCGTGCGGACGACGTGCCGGATTTCGGGTTCGGGCATGACCGTGGCGCCGACGGGCCGCCAGAGCTTGTGGAGGAAGAGGCGCACGGTCCGCTGGGCGCCGGAACCGACGTCGAGGTAACGCCGGGACTCGGTGAGGTAGTAGTCGATGTGGCGGCCCTCCTGGCGTTTGATGCGGCGCAGCAGCGGAGACAGCGGAGCAACTCCGGTTGCAGCGGCTGCCGGCCGAACGCACCCCGGAGGTCCAGGTCGCCGTAGTCGAGGCGCCCGCAGATTTCCTTGTACCGATCCATGTCGAAGGCCACGCTCCGACGTTCGGAACGCCGGAGCCCCTTGGATGACGACCGGTCCCCGGGTGGTCGTCGACGGGGGTCATCGACGGACGGATGTCCCGGCTACGCCGGTCGCAATCATGACGACACCCATGACGATCAAGAGGGGTGCCAGGAACAGGATGAGCCATGGGACGGACTGGATGTAGAAGCTCCGGTAGGTCTCTGGTCCGACGCTCATCGCCGTGACTTTGTGGTGCCAGACCTCGACGGAGACCATCTGTCCGGGTCGGACCACTCCGGGGCCGAGGCGGTCGCCGCTGAAATGGGCGTCGTAGTGGTCCGAGCCAGCCAGGAATGCAACCTCGCGGTTGACCGCTCCGTGCGACTCGTGATGGACGCTGACGGCCGCCACCTCAGCCAGCCGTTGCCAGCGGCAGCCATAGGCGGGAGCGGAAGCCGGACACGTTGCGGCAGCACGATAGGCGTGCTGCCTGTGCCACTCGAAGGGGACGAGGATCAGCACCAGAAGCCCGAGCGTGCAG
>JAUZEY010000590.1 GCA_030838785.1 Actinomycetota bacterium
TCGACAGCACCTCGACCAGCGTGCGGACCCCGAAGCCGGTACCGCCCTTGGCGATGTAGCCGTCGTCGCCCGACGCCCGGGCCGGACCGGCGATGTCCAGGTGGGCCCAGGGGACGTCGCCGGCGAACTCCGACAGGAACAGCCCTGCTGTCAAGGCCCCACCGCCCCGGTTGCCGGAGATGTTCTTCAAATCGGCGATCTCGGAGTCGAGGTCCTTGCGGTAGTCCTCCGGGAGCGGCAACGGCCAGACGGGCTCTCCGGCCCGGTCGGCGGCGCCCCGGACCTGGGTGATCCAGCCCTCGTGGTTGCCCATCAGCCCGGCCATCTTCATGCCCAGGGCGACCACGCAGGCTCCGGTGAGGGTGGCCAGGTCGATCATGGCGTCGGGCTTCTCCTCCACCGCCAGCGACAACCCGTCGGCCAGGATGAGCCGGCCCTCGGCGTCGGTGTTGAGGACCTCGACGGTCTTCCCGTTGCGGATCTTGAGGACGTCGCCGGGCTTGATGGCCCGTCCGCCGGGCATGTTCTCGGTCGTGGGTACGAAGGCGATGACCTTGGCCGGCACGCCGGCCGCCCGCAGCACCGACATGGCGCCGATGACCGCCGCCGCCCCCGACATGTCGGTCTTCATCGTCTCCATGCCGTCGGCCGTCTTGAGCGACAGGCCGCCGGAGTCGAAGGTGATGCCCTTCCCCACGAGGGCGACGGTGCCGGTCGGCTTCCCGGCCGGCGTGTAGGTGAGCTTCACCAGCCGGGGAGGCTGGTCGGAACCGAGCGACACGCCGAGGAGGCCGCCGAGGCCCTGGTTGGCGATCTCGACCTCGTCGAGCACCTCGTACTCGAGCCCGCCCTCCTCCGCCGCCCGCCGGGCCTCCTCGGCCAGCTGCATCGGGGTCATCGCCCCCGCCGGCTCGTTGACGAGGTCGCGGGCCCAGGCCACCGCCGCCGCCACCGCCATGCCCCGGTCGAGACCGTTCTGTACAGCGTCATCCTTTTTCCCGAGCGCGACGAACCGCTCGAGGGCGGGGGCGTCGCCCTTCTGCTTGTAGCGCAGGAACTTGTAGGCCCCGAGCGCCGCGCCCTCGGCCAGCGCCTGGGCCGCGGCCACCCGGTCACCGCCGGACGGGAGGGCCTCGAGCAGCGTCGTCGCCACCGTCTTGGCCTTGGGGCTGCGGCGCACGACAGCGGCCGCCGCCCGGCGGAGCCGGTCGGCGGACACGGTCTTCTTGTCGCCCAGACCGACCAGCAGCGCGGCGTTGGCGCCGAGCCCGCCGGCCGGTACGGCCAGCGTCTCCTCCGCCTTGCCCTCGAAGCCGGCCTCGGCCATGAACGCCTGAAGCGTTCCGCCCAGCGCGGTGTCGACCGCCTTCCCCCCCGGGCCGAGGACCCGCCCCGAGAAGACGGGGACGGCGAGGACGTCGACGTTCGCCCTGGCGGGGGCGGTGGTCGAGAGGGTGGCGGTGACGGGCACGGCTGCTCCTTGTTCAGGCCTGCGTGCGGACGGGGCGCCAGACGCCCTCCTGCCAGCGGGCCAGCGTGTAGACGAGGTCGGCGAGACGGTTCAGGTAGGGGACGACGTGGCTGGCGCCGGGGTCGAGCCACCCGGCGTGGACCGCCTCCACCGACGCCCGCTCGGCCCGGCGGACGACGCAGCGGGCCAGGTCGAGGGCGGCCGCCACCCGATTCTCGCCCGGGAGGACGAACTCCTGGGGCGGGTCGTAACGGGCGGTGATGTCGTCGATGATCGGCTCGAGGGCGGTGACCATCTCGGCCGTGACGACCGACACGGCCGGCGTCAGCTTGGGCCGGTTCTCGGGGGCGGTGGCCAGCTCGGCGCCGGCCACGAACAGCTCCCGCTGGAGGCGCACCAGCAGGTCGCCCAGCTCCGAGCCCGGTTCCGTCTCGGCCCGGGCCAGGCCGAGGGCCGAGACCGCCTCGTCGACCTCGCCGTAGGCCGACGGGCCGGCGGAGTCCTTCCCGACCCGGGTGCCGTAGAGGAGCCCGGTCGAGCCGTCGTCGCCTTTGCGTGTGTAGACCTTCATGAGGAATCGGAGTCTAGGACGCCGCCCTTCGGCAGGTTCCGTCCGGCCCGTCAGAGCCCCTCCGGTACCCTGACGGGCATCATGGGCAGTTTTCTCGACACCCTGCGGGAGCGCGTCGTCGTCTTCGACGGCGCCACCGGCACCAACCTCCAGGTCCACGACCTCGGCGCCGACGACTTCGGCGGACCGGCCCTCGAGGGCTGCAACGAGATCCTGGCCGTCACCCGACCGGCCGTCATCGCCGAGCTCCACCGCAGCTTCTTCGAGGTTGGGGTCGACGCCGTCGAGACCGACACCTTCGGCGCCTTCCCGATCGTGCTGTCGGAGTACGGGATTGCCGACCGCACGTACGAGCTCAACCACGCGGCCGCGAGCATCGCCCGGGAGGTCGCCTCCGGCTACTCGACGCCGGACCGGCCCCGGTGGGTCGTCGGCTCGATCGGCCCCGGGACGAAGCTGCCCTCGCTGGGCCAGATCAGCTTCGCCACCCTGCGCGACGGCTACGAGGCGCAGGTGGAGGGGCTCCTGGCCGGCGGTGTCGACGTCCTGCTGATCGAGACCGTCTACGACCTGCTGCAGGCCAAGGCGGCGCTCACCGCCTGCCGGCGGGCCATGGCCAGGGCGGGCAAGGACCTGCCGCTCATGGTCCAGGTGACGATGGAGACGACCGGCCGCATGCTCGTCGGCTCCGAGATCGGCGCCGCCCTCACCGCCCTGGAAGCGCTGCGGCCCGACGTCATCGGCCTCAACTGCGCCACCGGGCCC
>JAUZEY010000592.1 GCA_030838785.1 Actinomycetota bacterium
CGACACCATCGCCGAGACGGTCGGGGCGGGCCAGGTCTACGGCGCCGGGCACCCCTACGCCCACCCGGCCACCGGCACGGAGGACGGGCTGCGGGTGGCCACCGTCGACGACCTCCGCCGGGCCCACGACCGGGCCTTCACGCCGGCTGACACGGCGCTGGTCCTGGCCGGGGACGTGACCCCGGCCGAAGCGCGGACGCTGGCCGAGGGCGCCTTCGGCTCGTGGCCGGGCGCGGGCGGCTCGGGGAGCTCCGGCGCCCCGGCCGGCTCGACCGCCCCCCCGCCAGCCGGCCGCGCCGCACCCGCCGGGCCCCCGGCGGCGGGGACGAAGCCCGGGATCCTCCTCGTCGACAAGCCCGGCGCCTCCCAGACGGCCCTGTACGTCGCCGCCCCCGGCCTGGCCCGGTCCGATCCCGACTACGAGACCCTGCTGGTGACCAACGACGTGTTCGGCGGGTCGTTCTCCAGCCGCCTCAACCAGAACCTGCGGGAGACCCACGGCTACACCTACGGCGCCTACTCCGACGTCGACGCCCTCCGGGGCGGGGGCCTGCTTTCGATCGCCATGGACGTGCAGGGCCCGTCCACCGCCGACTCCGTCAAGGAGACGTTCCAGGAGCTCGAGACCGTGACCGCGTCGGGCGTCACGCCCGACGAGCTGGCCCGGGCCAAGCAGTCGCTGACCGGGTCGATCCCGGGACTGTTCGGCACCCGGTCCAAGACCCTCAGCACGCTGCGCACCCTCTACCTCTACGACCTGCCGGCCGACTACTACCGCGCCCGCCCGGGCCGCCTGGCCGGGATCACCGCCGACACCGCGGCCGCGGTGGCCCGACGCCGCTTCAGCCCGGGCACCTTCACCGTGGTGGCCGTCGGCGACCGCGCCGCGATCGAAGCGCCGCTGCGGGCCCTGGACCTCGGCCCGGTCAGCCTCCGCTCCCCCTGAGCCGGGGCGGCGGTCGGCTACTTCTTCTTCGGGACCGGCAGCCCGGGCAGGATCGTCGAGACCGGCTCGGGAGGCTGCGGACGGGCGAAGGTGGCGGCCACCGTGGATTCGTCGGAGCCGAACAGGCCGGCCGGCACGACACCGGCCTCGGTCACCTCGACCGTCCACTTGCCCCACGTCAGCCCGGACAGCTTGGTGAGGTCGAGGTCGAGGATCGTCGTCCCCGAACCGCCGGGCAGCTTGGGGTCGGACCGGCCGACCTCCTTGCCGGCGGCGTCGCGCACCACGATGAAGTGGGCCGGGTCGGGCACGAACGGCAGGCTGAGCCCGGCGTTGGTCACCTTGAGCCGGCCCGTCCCCGCCTCGACGGTGATGGCGTGCGCCCCGGTCATGTCGTCCGCGGCGGCGGCAGCGCCACCCGCCGACGACGTCTGATCGCTCTTGTGCCAGGCGGTGGTGTGCAGCGGGTGGACCAGCCCGGCCACGACCTCGGCGTCACGGGCGGCCTGGCGCCCGTCGAGGATCCGGCTGGCGTCCGCCGCCGGCTGGCCGGCCACCTGGCGGGCCAGGCTGACCGCGGCCGCGGGGTCGAGGTTGCCGTAGCCCTGGCGCCAGAACGGCACCCCGGCGATCGGCTTGGCCGTGATCTGCAGCACCCGCTTCACGTCGGCCGGGGTCAGCGCCGGGTTCGCCTCGAGCACCAGCGCCACGATGCCGCACGCTTCCGGGGACGCCATCGACGTGCCCGACATGATCGTGTACCGGACCTGCTGGCCGGCGGGGAGGGCGACGTCGTGCCGGGCGCCCAGCACCGGGACGATCCCTGCCGCCCGCGTCCCGACCACGTTCTCGCCCAGCGCCACCACCGACGGGTGGTACAGCCCGAGGTGCAGCGGTGAGCGGGGGTCGCCGGCCAGGTCGTTGGCGGCGAAGTTCGAGTCGACGACGTCGGCGTCGAGGCCGCCGGAGGTGAAGTCGGTGATGCCGCGGGTCTGGGTGCCGGCCGCCACCGAGATCACCCAGGGGGCGGTGGCGTTGTTGTTCATGGTCATCTCGTCGCCGTCGTTGCCCTGGGCGAAGACGACCACGATCCCGGCGTCGGACGCCGCCTTGGTCGCCTTGTTGATCGGCTCCTCGGGGTTGAAGGCCTGGAACGACCCGCCGTAGGAGTTGTTGACGACGCGGATCCCGTCGGCCGTGTGGTGCTCGAGGATCCAGTCGTAGGCCTCGAGCACGGCCCGGGTCGCCACGCTCAGGCCCTCGCCGACGGCCAGACCGACCAGGGAGGCGCCGGGGGCGGAGCCCTGGTACAGGCCGCCGGAGGCCGTGCCCCGCCCGGCGATGTCGCCCGCCACGTGGGTGCCGTGGCCGGAGGTGGTGTCGGTGTCGGGCAGGTTGTCGAGGGCCGGAAGGGGCCCGTCCTTCCCGAGGGGGCTGAGCTTCACGTTGGCCTTCATGGCCGGGGCCAGGTCGGGGTGGGTGAAGTCGATGCCGCTGTCGACGACGGCCACCGTCACGCCCTTGCCGTTGACCCCGAGGTTGGGGACGGGCAGGGCGGCGCCGAAGTCCCCGCCGGGGATGACGTTGGGGACGGGGATGGGCGTCGGCCCGTTCCCGCCGCCGTCGCCGGTGGCCGACACCGGCCGGTCGCCGAAGTAGTGCAGCGTGCGGTCGGGGAAGACGGCCCGGACGCCGTCGAGGTGCCGCAGCCCGTCGAGGCGGGTCAAGGGGAGGCGCAGAGCGGCGACCGGGATGTGGCGGGCCGTCCACGACCACGAACCGAGAGCGGCGAGGCTCCCGGCCAGGGTCGGCGTAGCCGGCCGGTCGAGGGTCAGGAGCAGGTCGAGCGAGGACCCCGGGGCCGCCTGGGCGACCAGCGCCGGCAGCCCGCCGGCCAGTTCGGCCAACCCCGGCTCGGCCCCCGATAACGGGACCGCGACCGACCCCGTCCGGCCGAGCGGAGCGGACTGCGCCATTGACGGCAGGACGGCGGCCCCGACGAAGGCGACGGCGAGAAATGACACGATGCGGCGCACAGGCCCTCCCCACGACAGGCGGCGAGACCGCTTCCCCTGGCGATCGGACCCCAACGTTAACCGACCGCGAAGTCGGCGCGGTCCCGCCCCCCTTCGGCGGCGCTCAGCCAGCGGGAAGGAGGCGCGGCGTCGGCGGGGGCGCCGGGGGTCGGCTGCTCCTGGCGGATCAGCGCCGCGGGGGCTGCTCCAGGTGCAGGAACCGGTCCGGGTCGCCTTCGGAGAGGTGGGCGGCGAGGTCCTCGTACTGCTGGGCCAGGGCGCCGTGGTATTCCGCCCCGTACGTCCGGGCGTACACGACCCGCACCACGCCGGCCTGGTACATCTCCTTCAGGCAGCCGAAGCAGGGGCTGAAGGTGGCGTACATCGTGCAGCCCTCGACCCGGACCCCGAACCGGGCCGCGGTCAGCAACGCGTTCTGCTCCGCGTGGACGCAGATGCACCGATCGAGCGCCCGCCCCGCGATGTGCTCGGCGTCGCTCATCTCCTCCGCCCGCCCGTCGCGGGCCAGCCGGCTGTCGAAGCAGCGCAGGCAGCCGCCGTCCTCGCAGTTGGTGAAGCCGGTCGGCGTGCCGTTGAAGCCGGTGCCCAGCACCCGGTCGTCGCGCACCAGCACGGCCCCGACCTTGGTCCCCTGGCAGTTGGCCCGCCCGGCCACGGCCTCGGCCAGCCCCATGTAGTACCAGTCCCGCTCGACAACCCGGCGGTCACTCATGGCCCCATCATTCTCGCTGCGCCTCCCGAGGGGGAAGGATGGGGCGCCGGGGGGCCGGCGCTACCGGATGCGGGCGGCGTAGACGAGGGAGGTGCCGCGGCCCTCGCACGTCTGGAGGGTCAGGTCGTGGATCAGACCCTCGGCGGAGCCGCTCTTGCGGGGGACCCAGGCGCGGTCGAACACCACGTAGGTGGCGTCGCCCTGCGGGCCGGAGAGCGTGACCTCGGTGCCGACGGGCAGGGTGGCCCACCAGCCGAACCCGCAGTTGCTGTGCCCCGCCAGCCAGGTGGCGCTGTGGTTCCCCGGATCGGCCGGGGGCCACGGCCCCCACATGAGGGTGGCCGGGCCGCAGTGATCCACCGCCGCCTGGCCGCCCCGCATGACGGACCGGGACCACGCACCGATCCGGACGACGTCGGTCCCGGCGGCTCGGTCCATCCGTAGCGCCGTCACGACCCGCCGGCCTCGGGGCGGGCTTCTCCACGGCCGGAACCGGGTGGCGGCCCGGGGCGGACGGCGGCGCGTCCCGTCCCCGTCTGCGTTCGCATTCGGAGTAGAAACGCCACTCATTACAGCGAAAAACAGGCCGGTGATAACCGCCCCATGACCCACGCTACGGCATCGCATAGCTCTCTTTTTGCCCCGTTGCAGCGCGAAAAAGAGACCCGGTCGGGATATTGCCGGGCGAACGATCCAATGCCAGCCGGACCCTCTCTCGAGGGCGGAGCATAGACTGTCGCAACATCCGCACGACCGTTTTTTGAAAATGGCCCGCCGAGTGAATGCCAAGGCGACGAACGCCGCTATTCCGTAAATGAAAGCTTTCGAAAGACGGAAATTACGGTGCGGGCCTCAGGCGGCGGACGGGGGCCAGCCGGGCAGGCCGGGCTCCGGTTCGACACCCAGGGCGTTGAGGAAGCCGGACACCATCCGGTAGAAGCCGCCCAGCGCGACGAGCTCGACCAGCTCGGCGTCGCTCCAGCGACGGCGGAGGGCGGCGAAGGTGGCGTCGGTCACGCAGTCGTCGCCACAGAGCTCGTCGGCGAGGGCGATGAGCGCCTCGTCGTCGGCGCTCCACGGCCCGCCGGCCCGGATGGTGGCCAGGGCGGCGATCTCGCCCTCGGAAAGGCCCGCCTCGCGCCCGATGAGCGTGTGCTGGCCGAACTCGTAGACCGAGCGGCAGTTCCACCCCACCCGCAGGATCACGATCTCCCGCTCCCGGGGCGGCAGCAGCCCGTGGGTCAGAAAGGCGCCGCCCAGCGCGTTGAACCGCTTGAGCAGCGTCGGTTGGTGGGCCAGCGTGCCCATGATGTTGAGCACCGGCCCGTTCCGAAACACCGTCTTGGCCAACGTCTCGGCCAGCTCCGAGGCGGCGAGGGGGTCGGCTTCCACCGGCGCCAGGCGGGCCGAGGCCGGTCGCGGGATATGGGTCACGGGCGGAGACTAGATGGCACCCGCCGCCGGGCCTGAACGTAGGTCTCCCGCCTCGACCCGGACCTGCTGGGGATAGGCCCGGGGAGACGGGAGACGGGATCAGCTTAGGGCCGTCGGGCCCGGCTCGCGGGGACGGTGGCGATCGGCTCAGGTCCCGACGGGTTCGCCGTAGGCATCGCAGTCGGCGTTGTCGCAGATAAAGCTCGTATCGAGGACATGCGAGAGCTCCGCCGGGAGGGCCGTGACGCCGCAGTACGGACAGATCGGAGCCCGGCCCTCATCGGGATCCTGGTCCCACCCGCTCATGCCGCCATCCTCGCAGACGGTCTGCCTACCGTATGCAAACCCTGGCCTGACGGCGCGTCCCCCGCCGCCGGTCCGTGGTAGACAGCCGCCATGGATGAAGACCTCCTCGCCGAACGGCACGGTCCCCTCCGACCCCGTCGCGCGGAAGACTTCGACGAGATGTACACCGGCACGCCGCCGTGGGACATCGGACGGCCGCAGCCGGCCTTCCTCGCCCTGGCCGACGCCGGAGCCCTGCAGGGCACCGTCCTCGACGCCGGCTGCGGGACGGGCGAACACGTGCTGATGGCCGCCGAGCGGGGCCTCGACGGCACCGGCGTCGACCTCGCCGCCGGCGCCATCGCCACCGCCGAGGCGAAGGCCCGCGACCGCGGTCTCGAAGTCCGCTTCCTCGTCTGGGACGCCCTCGACCTCGCCGGCCTCGGCCAGCCGTTCGACACCGTCCTCGACTGCGGCCTGTTCCACGTCCTCGAAGACGACGACCGGGCGGCGTACGTCGAGAGCCTCACCTCCGCCGTCCGCCCCGGCGGCCGCTACTTCATGCTCTGCTTCAGCGACCTCCAGCCCGGCGACTGGGGACCCCGCCGCATCACCGAAGACGAGATCCGGGCCAGCTTCGCCACCGGGTGGCGGATCGACGCCCTGGAGCCCTCGACCATCGAGATCACCCTCGACCCCGCCGGCGCCCGGGGCTGGCTCCTGTCCGCAACCCGCGCCTGAAAATAGAAGCGACTGCGGCAGCTCCACGGCAGTAGAGCGTCGGCCGGCAGCCCGGTGGGGCCCGTCCCGAGGTCGGAGGGCCGTTCGCGCTACCTTTCTGGCCCGATGGCCCAGGATCCAGACCCCACCGTCGAGTTGACCACCGCCCGGGGCGTCACCCGGACCCTCGACGACTGGACGACGAGCTTCCACCTCGCCCTCACCGTCCTGCCCGGCCGGCCCGAGGCCGCCTCCTACGTGCGGATCGGCCGCCGCATCGCCGACGTCCTCGGCGGGTCCGACAGCCGCCCGGCCTTCCTGGTCGTCGGGAACGAGCGGGCCGCCCGCCGGGTGCTGGGCAGCACCATGGACGAGTACCTCTGCTTCCTCGACCCCGAGGGCGCCTTCGTCAAGGCCGTCGGCCTGGCCAAGCTGCCGGCCTTCGTCCACATCCGGCTCGACGGCTCCCTGGCCAGCGCCGCCGAAGGCTGGGACCCGAACGCCTGGGACGACGCCGTGGAGCGCCTGGCCAAGGAGATGGCCTGGTCCCGGCCCCTCATCCCCGCCCCCGGCGACCCGCCCCCGTTCGCGGGCTGGAACGCTTAGCCCCGTCTTCCTTCATCCCCGGCCCGAGGACCAGGGGTTGACGGCCCGGGGCAGCATGGGCCGGAGGTCGTGGTTCCAGACCAGCACCCGGTAGGGGCCGATCGTCTGCTCCGACTCCGGCGGACCGAAGGTGGTGGCGGCCCGGGTCTCGTCGACCCCGCCGTCGTCGGCCGGCTGGAGGATCAGGAACAGGAACGGATGCCGGTCGGTCCCGGCGTCGAACCAGCGGGTGGAGGCGAAGCCGACGTGGGGCTGCAACCCCTGGTCAGCCGGCTGCACCGGCCGGACGACCACCGCCCCGCCCGAGGTCACGGTCGTGATCCCGGCCACCCAGTACTGGCCGTAGCCCCGGTCGAGACGCTGCGACCGCAACCAGCGGACCACGCCCTCGGACGGATTCGCCGGCTCCGGCGCCCGCACCGCCTGGAGCGGCGCCGTCATGTACACGGCGCCGAGGGCCAGCCCGGCGGCGACGACCGGCCAGGCCGCCAGCCGCAGTGCGACCTCCTGGGCCCGGCGGGCGGCCAGCACGGCCCCGAACACGAGCGCCGGCAGGAGATACCGGGCGCTCGCCCGGGCCGCAGCCGGCGGAGTGAGCAGCGCGAACGTGACGATGCCCGCCAACGCGCCGAGCAGCAACACTCCGTCGCCCCACGCCGCCCCCGGCCGCTCCCGCCACCCCCTGAACCGGGACGGCACGCCTCCGCCGGCGTCGCCGGTGGTCCAGCCGGCCGGGCGCCCGGCGACTCCACCGGTCTCCGGGCGCGAGCGAACGACGTCGATGCCGAGCCGGGCGAGCGTCACCACGGCCGCGAACACGATCAGGCCGCCGACCAGTGCGTGGACCGCGGCCGGGAAAGGGGAGAGCCCGGCCTTGGTGCCGGCGCCGACCAGGCTCTCGAGCACGCCGGGGGCGGCCCGCAGGTTGTTGCGCCACAAGGGGAAGTAGTCGAGGGTCGGCTCGAGGGCGAAGCCGCCGGCCACGGCGACCAGGCCCCGGAGGGCGAAGGATCCGGCCATCGCCGCGGCGGCGGCCGATACCGGCGTGGCCAGGGCGGAGACACGGCGCCGCCGTAGGGCGTCGACGACCCCGGCGCCGACCACCGGCCCGACGCCGATGGCGACGGCGATGGCGTCGGAGAACACCGCCATCGCCAGCAGCGCCACCGCCGCCGCCCACCGGGCGCTCCCCAGCCGGGCCTTCGCCAGCAACCCGAATGCACCGAGGCAGAACAGCGTCGTGGCCAGGTGGTGCGGGCCCTGGAGGATGAAGAACGACAGGTACCGGTGCGGTAGCCCGATCACCAACGCCAGCACGCCGGCCGCCACCCAGCGCCGCCGATCCGGCCGGTCCATCCCCGCCACCCACGTCCCGGTCACGACCGTCCCGACGGTGAGAGCGGCCGGCACCGCATGAAGCAGGATCTCCCGCATCCCGAACACCACGCTGGCGAGACCGAGGATCGGCAGGTCGAGCAGCCAGTAGCTGTCCGGCGGCAGCACCCACCCCCGCAGGAGGGGGTTGCCCCGAACCATCTCCCGTCCGGCCAGGAGCGCATTGGCGTTGTC
Source organism: Actinomycetota bacterium (assembly GCA_030838785.1). Classification (GTDB taxonomy): domain Bacteria; phylum Actinomycetota; class Acidimicrobiia; order IMCC26256; family BP-133; genus BP-133. Next base: position 8,309 of record JAUZEY010000592.1, read on the forward strand.
CGAGCTGCCATACCGGGTGTGCCGGGCGACCTCGGTCAGGAACCCCGTCCACATGACACACGCCACGCCGACCGTCACGACCACCACCGTCCGCCGGAACGATGATCGGGACAGAGCCACCGGGCGAGCATTCCATACGGTGCAACCGGCTGCGCGATCCGTCCGATCCAGTCGGACGGATCGCGCATCCGATCAGGCCGGATCCTGATTATTCGGAGGCGCGGAGAAGGCGCCGTCGGGCATGCTCATGCGCCATGAAACCCAACGGCGGCAAACCGCCGGAAGGCCCTGACGCAGGCGTCGACGGTGGCGTCTCGCCCATCGGAGAGACGAGCGGGCGAAACGGGGACAAGGCGAAGAAGAGGAAGGCCCGGCGGCAGGCCTTCCACGAGGCCGACCGGGAGGCGATGCGCGTCGCCGCCCGGCAGTGGGGTGCCATCAGCCGAGCCCAAGCCATCAAGGCCGGCCTCACCCGGCATCAGATTGCGTATCGCCTGGAAACCGGACAGTGGTGCGAGCCCGTCAGGGGCATCTACGTCGTCGCGGGCACTCCCGACCGGTGGGAGCAGCGACTGATGGTCGCCTGCCTGGCCGGCCCGCCGGCAACGGCCGCCTCCCATCTCAGCGCCGCGGCGCTCTTCGGACTGGTCAAGGCCCCGGACATTCCTCAGGTCACGGTTCCTCCCGGCGCCAGCGGCCGGTTCAAGGAAGCCGAGACGTTCCGAAGTCGCCTCGGGCCCGGCGAGACGGCCATCCGCCGCAATTTCCGCTGCACGAGCCCGTCCCGGACCGTCGTCGACTGCGTCGCCGCCGGCCTGCTCGACGGCGAAGCGGTGTGGGACATGGTCGACAGCGTGTTGTGCAAGAATCTGATGCAGCCCTCCCGGCTGGTCCGGGCGAGCGGCCGGGCGTGGGCGGCCGCTCGGGGCCGCCGGCGGGGTCGGCTCGAGTGCCTGGAGCGGGCGCTCGACGTCTGGCGGTCGGGCGCCCCGGCGGGCAGCCCACCCGAAGCCCGCCTACAGCGGAAGCTGATCGAATGGGGCTATCCCCGGGCCGAGCGCCAGATCGAGGTCTAC
>JAUZEY010000600.1 GCA_030838785.1 Actinomycetota bacterium
GGCCCCTTCGGGCGGAATTAGCCGGGGAGGACTAGCGCCGTTCGCCGGCCCCGCCGGCGTCGGTCGCCCCGCCGGGGCACTTGAGCACCTTCTCGCACGCCGCCCGGATGTAGGGGGCGAACGTCACCCGGTCGGAGGTGAACCCGAGCGGCATGTAGCCCGGCGTCCCCACCCCGAGGACCTCGCCCTTGGAGTTGAGGATCGGGCCGCCGGCGAAGGGCCCGGTGACGGCGGCGTCGTGCTCGACGCCGGACGCCGACACGTCGGCCACGAACCCCTGGGTGATCGAGCCGCCGGCGCCGCCGACCCCGGCGACGTCGAAGATCCGCTCGCCGTACTGCGGCGTCTCGTCGGCCGCCGCCCACTTCACCCGGGGCAGGCTGCCCTTGTTGACGATGAGGAGGGCGAGATCCCGCTCCTCGTGCCACGTCCAGAGGGTGGCGTCGATGCGCTCGTCGCCCTTGCGGAGCGAGATGCCGGGCCCCGGTTTCCTGGTCGACGCCTTGACCACCGACAGCGAGGTGACCAGGTACGACTTCTCGGCGTCGGAGGTGACCACGAACGCCGAACCGACCTGGGGCTGGCCGAACTCGTTCTGGGTCTCGACCAGGTACACCGAGTCCTTCACCTTGTCGACCAGCGACTTGAGCGTGGCGCCGGAGGCCCGCAGCTCCTTGATGGGCTCGATCTCCTTGCGGACCTCGGCCTTGGCGCTTTCCTTCTCCTTGTCGATGTCGTCGATGGCTTTCTTGTACCGGTCTTCGAAGCCGTTGACGAAGGCGTCGACCTTCTTCTCGACCTTGTCCGTCTTGTACTGGTAGTACGCGTAGAGCACGGTGCCGCCGAAGGCGAAGCCGATGGCGGCGGCCAGCATCAACACGACGACGCCGACGATGCTCTTCGGCAGGACACGCTGTCCGAAGCGCGCCCCGCCCGGAAGATTCTTCCCGCGTCGTTGCCGGCGCCCGGCCTTCGGCGCCGGAGCGGGCCTTTCCTCGGGTGCCTCGGTGCGCATGGGGGAGATCGTAAGCGACCTGGGCCCCCGGCGGTCGCACCCGCCTGAGAGGCCGGGCACCGTACCCCCCTAGAATGTCAGGGTCATGAGCGAGCCGGCGTCGCATGTGGAGGTGCAGCCCGCCGCCACCGTGATGTTGGTGCGCGATGCCAGCGAGCGGCGGGGCGGGTCGCTCGAGGTGCTCATGCTGCGCCGGCACCCCGAATCCGTTTTCGCCGCCGACGCCTGGGTCTTCCCCGGCGGCCGGGTCGACGACGGCGACCGGGTGGGGGCGCCGATCGCCATCGGCCCGTCCGACGCCGAGGCCAGCGCCGCCCTCGGCCTGCCCTCGGGCGGGCTGGCGTACTGGGTGGCCGCCGCCCGGGAGTGCTTCGAGGAGGCGGGGATCCTGCTCGCCCGCCACCCCGACACCGGCGCCTGGCTCGACACCACGGGGCAGTGGAGCGCTGCCCGGCTGGCCCGCTACCGCCGGGACGTTCACGCCGGGGTGACGTCGCTCGGGGCCGTCCTCCAGGCGGAAGGGCTGGTGCTCGACCTGTCCGGCGTCCACTACGTCTCCCACTGGATCACGCCGCCCGGCCGCACCGCCCGCCGGTTCGACACCCGGTTCTTCGTGGCCGAGGTCGCGCCCGGCCAGGTCGCCTCCCACGACGCCACCGAGACGGTCGAGTCGCTCTGGACGACCCCCGCCGAAGTCCTCGCCCGCGGCGCCGCCGGTGAGATCACCCTGCTGATTCCCACCATTTCCAATCTGGATGCCCTGGCCCGGTTCTCCTCGGTCGCCGAGCTCGTGGCCGCCGCCCGGAATATCGGCTCGGTCCCGGTCACGGCGCCGCGCTTTCGGGGCGACCCATCGGTGCCGGCCGGAGTGCTCGCCCCCGCCCCAGGTCCCGTCTCCTTCCAATCAGGTCCGGAGTCCGCATGCCCGACATGACGCCCGGCGTGGCCAGCGCCCTCTCGCCCCTCGTCCGCCGGATCGTCGCCCCCAATCCCGGTCTCATGACGGGCCCCGGCACCAACACCTACCTCGTCGGCATCGACGAGGTGGCCGTCATCGACCCCGGCCCCGACGACGCCGGCCACATCGAGGCCATCGTCGGGGCGTCGATGCGGGAGCGGATCCGGTGGATCCTCGTGACCCACCACCACATCGACCATTCGGCCGGCGTGGCCCGCCTGAAACGGGCGACCGACGCCGAGATCGTGGCCTTCGGCCCGCCGAAATCGGCCGCCAAATCTGATGCTGGGGCGGACTGGGCGCCGGACCGCAAGGCGCAGGACGGCGAGGTCATCGAGGGCACCGAATGGGGTCTCGAGGTGCTCCACACCCCGGGCCACGCCTCCGACCACCTCTGCTTCTTCCTGGAGGAGGAGCGGGTCCTCTTCACCGGCGACACCGTCCTGTCGGGCACGACGGCCGTCATCAACCCGCCCGACGGTGACATGGCCGCCTACCTCCAGTCGCTGGAGCGGCTCCGCAAACGGCGCCTGACCCGCCTCTGCCCCGGCCACGGCGACGTCCTCGACGAGCCGAAGGCCATCCTGGCCGACTACGTCGCCCACCGGATCGAACGGGAGAACCAGATCCTCGAGGCGCTGACGGCCGGGCCGTCGAAGGTCACCGACCTGGTGGCCAAGATCTACGTCGACACCCCCGAGGCGCTCCACGACATGGCGGGCCGGTCGGTCCTCGCCCATCTGCAGAAGCTGAAGGCCGAGGGTCGGGTGTCGGGCCGCGACGTCAACTCCGTCTGGAAGGTGGCCTGAGATCGCCGAGCGCACCGGGAAGCGGATGCTCGACCTGGCGGAGTCGGCCGACCTGCTCCGCCTGCCCGTCGAGGCCGTCCGGGCCCTGGCCACCGCCGGGTACCTCAAGGTCAGCGGCGACGACGGGACCGGGCCCTCGTTCTCCGTCTCCGACCTGAAAGGGTTCCTGGCCCGCAACGCCGACGGCGGCTCGGCCCTCCTCGTCCCCGACGACGCCGACCCCACCGAGCTGCTCGAGGCGCTCGAGGGCCGAAGCGCCGAGATGGCCCGCCGGGCCCTCGACATCTTCGGCCAGGGCACGCCCGAGACGGCGATCTGGACCGCGGAGGAGCAGCAGCGCTTCGTCGACCAGTCCACGGCCCGGTTCGAGGCGATCCTGGCCGTGACCAGGGCCGGCAAGGCGGTCGACGAGACCCTGGTCGGCGACCTCCGGGACGTCGGCGCCTCGGCCGCCTGGGCCGGCAGCCCGCTGCCGGAGCTGCTGGTCGTGCTGCGGATCTCCCGGGATCTGGTGGTCCAGACGTCGGTGGAGATCGCCGAGGCCCGGGGGCGGGGGTCGAGCCAGGCCCTCGCCCTGCTGCTCACCCGGGTTCTGCCGGCCATGGACCGCCTCACCGACGCCCTGGCCCAGGGCTACTGGGCGGCGGTCATCGGCCGGGAGGAGACCGACCGGGCCCGCTACGAGCACCTCGTGGAGCAGTCGTCGGACGGGATCTACGAGCTCGACGTCACCGGCCGGCTGTCCTACGCCAACCCGTCGCTGTCGGCCATGGTCGGCCAGTCGCCGCTCGAGCTCGAGGGCGCCCGCCTGGAACACATCTTCCAGGCGCTGGGGGATCAGTCCGCCGATGCCCTGGCCCGGCTCGACGCCGAGGGCGAGGCCGACGTCACCTTCGAGGCCCTGCGGGCCGACGGAGTCCGGCGGGAGTTCCACGTCGTCACGTTCCCCCGCCTGGCCGACGGCGCGATCGTCGGCTACCAGGGCGTCGTCCAGGACGTGACCGCCCTCCGGGAAGCGGAGCGGGCCCGCCACGAGTTCCTGGCCATGGTCACCCAGGACCTGCGCTCGCCGATCACCACGATCCTCGGTCTCGGCGTGACGCTGGAGGCGTACGCCGGGGAGCTCTCCACCGAACGCATCCGGCGGACGGGCGCCTCCATCCGCCGCCAGGCGGAGCGGATCAGCCGGGTGGCCGACGACCTCTACGAGGTCTCCCGGCTGGAGAGCCACTCCCTGCGGCTGACCCTGCGGCCGACCGACGTCGCCGGGGCGGTCGACGCCGCCCTGAGCGCGCTGGAGGACCCGTCCGGCGTGGAGGTCGAGGTCCCGGACGGGCTCGAGGTGCTGGCCGATGCCCGCCGGCTGGAGCTGATCGTGGCCGGCCTGGTGGAGAACGCCCTCACCCACGGCGCCCCGCCCGTGATCGTCGAGGCGTGGGACGAGCCCGAGGGAGTCGACCTGGTCGTGACCGACGCCGGGCCCGGTGTGGCGCCCGCCGCCGTGCCTTCGCTGTTCACCCGCCCGGGTTCGGGAATCGGTCTCTACCTGGCCCGCGGTCTGGCCGAGGCGATGGGCGGCCGGGTGGCCTACGAGCCCGGTCCGGGCGGCCGGGGGTCGACCTTCCGGGTGCATCTGCGTCGCCCGCCCGTCCGCTGACACGACCGCGGACGCGACCGCCCCCGGGGAGGACTACCTTTCGCGTTCATGGGACTCATGAAGCGGTTCTCCGAAGTCATGAAGGCCAAGACGTCCAAGATGCTCGACAAGGCCGAGGATCCGCGTGAGACCCTCGACTACAGCTACGAGAAGCAGCTCGAAATGGTCCAGAAGGTGCGGCGGGGGCTGGCCGACGTGGCCACCTCCCGCAAGCGCCTCGAGCTTCAGCAGACGCAGATCAAGGCTTCGGCCGACAAGCTGGAGCAGCAGGCCCGCACCGCGGTCGGCGTCGGCAAGGAGGACCTCGCCCGGGAGGCGCTCAACCGGCGGGCCGGGCTGCAGTCCCAGCTCGACAGCCTCGACGCCCAGCGGGCTCAGCTCCAGGGCGAGGAGGACAAGCTGACCCTCGCCCTCCAGCGGCTCCAGACGAAGGTCGAGGCCTTCCGGACCAAGAAGGAGACGATCAAGGCGACCTACACGGCCGCCGAGGCGACGAGCAAGATCGGCGAGGCGGTGTCGGGCATCTCCGAGGAGATGGGCGACGTGGGCCTGGCCATCCAGCGGGCGGAGGACAAGACGGCCACCATGCAGGCCCGGGCGGGGGCGGTCGACGAGCTGATCGCCTCCGGCGCCCTCGACGACGTGACCGCCGAACCCGGCGGCGACATTCAGCGCCAGCTCGATGCCCTGTCGGCCGGTTCCTCCGTCGACGCCGAGCTGGAAAAGATGAAGGCCGAGCTCGGTGCCGGAGCCCCGGCCCCGAAGGAGATCGGCGCCGCTGACTCACCGGCCGGGCAGCCCGCGGGAGGGGAGTCCAAGTGATCCTGCGCATCCTGGGCGAGGGCCAACTGGAGGTGTCCGACGAGGCCCTGGTGGAACTGAACCAGCTCGACGACGAGCTCATCAACGCCGTCGAGAAGGGCGACGAGGGGCTGTTCCACACCGCCCTGGCCAACCTCGTCAACAAGGTCCGGGAGGTCGGGAAGCCCCTGTCCGACGACCATCTCGGCCCGTCGGAGCTGATCCTGCCGGGAGCCGACGCCACCCTCGACGAGGTGCGCAAGCTGCTGCACGACGACGGGCTGATCCCCGGGTGACGTCCCGGTGAGCACCGGGCGGGGCTATCCCCGCGACCCCGGCCTGGCCGCCCGGATGACGTTCGTCCTGTTCCTCCTCGGCCTGCTCTACGTGGCGGTCATGGCCGGGCTCATCGCCGCCGGCGTCAATTTTGCATTCGTGTTCGTCCTGGCGGGCGGGCTGCTCTTCGCCCAGTACTACTTCTCGTCGAAGATCGCCCTCTTCTCGATGAACGCCCACGAGGTGACGCCGGCCGAGGCGCCCCAGCTCCACGGCATCGTCGACCGGCTCTGCGCCCTGGCCGACATGCCGAAGCCCCGGGTGGCCATCGCCGAGAGCGACGTCCCCAACGCCTTCGCCACCGGTCGGAGCCCATCCGATGCGGTCGTGTGCGCCACGACAGGCATCCTGCGCCGTCTCGAGCCGGCCGAGCTGGAGGCGGTGCTGGCCCACGAGCTCTCCCATGTCGCCCACCGGGACGTGGCGGTGATGACCATCGCCGGCTTCCTCGGCGTGGCCGCCGGGTTCATCACCCGTTCGATGTTCTGGTTCGGCGGCGGCATCGGGATGGGCGGCGGGCGGGACGACGACGACGACGGCACGGCCCAGTGGCTCGTCATCATGCTGGTGTCGATCCTCGTCTACGCCATCTCGTTCCTGCTCACCCGGGCGCTGTCCCGCTACCGCGAGCTCTCCGCCGACCGGGGTGCGGCGATCATCACCGGCGCGCCGGCCACGCTGGCCTCGGCGCTGGTCAAGGTGACGGGTGCAATGGGCCAGATCCCCACCCGGGACCTGCGGGCGGCCGAGCCCTTTAACGCGTTCTTCTTCACTCCCGCCGCGGCGCCGGGGTTCTCGATCTCGTCGCTGTTCTCCACCCACCCGACCCTCGAGCAGCGTCTCGCCCAGCTGGCCGAGCTGGAGCGGACCATGGGACACCAGGGCGGCGCCGTATGAGGCGGCGGCCGTGAAGTGGGTCGACACGATCCTGGGCCGGACGAAGCCGAAGGCGGCCAACCTCGACGCCCTCTTCGCCGTTCCGGGGGCGGCCATCACGCTGGAGGCGTCGATGGGCCTGAAGTCGGCGGCGGCGGCGGCGGTCTGCTTCAAGCCGGCGTCGGGCTATGACTTCGCCTCCGCTTGCAACGAGATCGGCGAGCTCCTGGCGCTGTCGGGCAAGGACACCGGCTCGACCGTCAGCCAGAGCGAGGATTCCTACGGCTACCACTGGATCGTGGTCCACGACGACGACATGGGCGACCTCGTGACCACCGTCCACATGGTGAACGCGTCGCTGGCGGAGCGGGGCTACGAGAACCAGTTGCTGGCCAGCGTGTTCGCCTTCCGGGACGACAACGGCGCCGTGGCCCACCTCGTCTACCTGTTCAAGCGGGGCACGTTCTACCCGTTCGTGCCCGCCCCCGGCGGCGGCGAACGGCGCGACAACCAGAAGGAGCTGCAGGTCCAGGCGGCGCTGACTGGGGAGGTCCCCCTGGAGGCCGATCTCACCCGCTGGTTCCCGATCTGGGGCGCGCCAGTTCCGTAGCTCGGTTTCCTACACGTCCTGGAGAGGGCCGAACTGGCCCTCGGTGGGCTCCGCTCAACAGAACCACGGCTCGGTGAGTCGTGGCCTCCCTTCCCCGGTGCTGCAGCTGCTCTCCGCGGTGGTCAGGTCGAGCAGGTCGCCGGACGGGTGGCGCCCGGCGGCGGCGTGGACCGCGGCCCGCACCCGTCCGTAGATACGGCCGATCGGCTCGCCGGCCGTCTGGGCCCCTTCGACGATCGCCGCCAGCCGGGTCTGGAGGGCGTCGACGGCGGGATCGTCGGACGCCCAGGCCCAGGTGAGGCGTTCGGGGTCGTAGGCGCCGAGGCGACCCTCGGGGGCGAGGACCGGCTCCAGCAGCGAGCCCTGCGGGACCAGCAGGCGGATCGTGTACTGGATGGGGTCGACGTTGGCCACGAGATCGAGGGCGGCCACGAAGTCGACGAGGTCGGCGACGTCGTCGAGGGTCGTCCACGGCGTGAAGGGCAGGAACGAGGGCCGGATCTCGATGCCGTGGCGGCGGAGGAGGGCGACGGCGGCGGCGGCGTCGGCGGTCGTGTGGCCCTTGTCGAGGACGACCAGGGTGTCGTCGTTGACGGTCTCGAAGGCGCTCACCACGAACAGGCAGCCGGCGGCGGCCAGCTCGGGCCACAGATTCCGGTGGCGGAGGATGTGCTCGACCTTGACGGTGCAGTCGAATGTCAGCTCCGGGAACTGCTCGTGCATCGCCGCCACGACCCGGAGCGAGTGCTGCGGGCCGTTGAGGAAATCGGGATCGCCGAAGGTGATGTGCCGGGCGCCGGACCGCTCCAGGGCCTCGACGTCGGCCAGCACGAGGTCCTCGGGCACGATCCGGATGCGCCCGTCGTAGACCACCGGAACGGGACAGTGCCGGCAGCGGTGCAGGCAGCCACGGCTGGCCTCCACGTAGCCGACGGTCCGTTCCTCCGGCCCGAGCGCCAGATGGGCGTAGCGCTCCAGGGGCGGCAACCCGTACCGGGCCGGCGGGCCGGCGGGCCGGCGGCGGCCGAGGTCGACCACCGCGCCGTGGCCAGCAGCGCCACGGTCGGCGGCGGTGGTGCCGGTCGGGTCGGTGGTGCGGCCGGCTCGGGCCGTCGCTTCGGGAGGTGGGCCCCAGCCGGCCAGGTGGTCGGCCCAGGCCACCAGCTCCGCCTCGTACTCCCCGGCAATGGCCCGGTCGGCCAGGCCGTCCGGGCCGACGGTCAGGTCGCGGCTCACGGCGGCGTAGAGGCCGTAGAGGCAGATGGGCAGCTCCGGCCGGGCGGCCCGCACGGCGGCGGCGGCCCGGAGGGCGAGCCGCATGGCGGTGTGCATCGGCACCGAGAAGGCGACGGCCTCGGCCCAGTCCAGCGGCTCCCGGGCCCAGGGGTCCACCGACGTGTCGAGCGTGTGGACCTCGTGCCCGGCGGCGGCCAGGGCGGCCGCGGGAGCGGCCAGGTGCAGCGGCTGATGGCCCAGCTCATAGGTCGAGACCAGCAGCACCCGCATGCCGACGAGCCTACCGGGCCCTCCCGGCGGCACCACCTGCCCCCCAACCGGTTGCGGTGGGCGGTGGGTAGTCGGACGGGTCAGCGCAGGTCAGGCAGTGGCGGGGACGATCTCCACCTCCAGGTGGGAGTGGGCGCTGCGCAGGGCCGCCTCCACCGCCGCCGGGGTGGGGGCCCGGGCGAACAGAAAGCCCAGGTAGCGGTCGCCTTCGGGGAGTGGGCGGACCGCGCCGCCGGGAGGGATCGACAGGTCCAGGGCGGTGATCCCGGGGACGGCCCGGGCCTCGTCCTGGCCGTGGACGGCGACCAGGCGGCCGGGGCTGGGGATC